>JBKJQT010000363.1:0-4204 GCA_046593855.1 Candidatus Nitrotoga sp.
CTGCGATTTATTTATCGTGGCTGGTAAAGTGGCTGCTGTGGGGAGCGCGCCAGCAGGCTTTGTGGCACAACAGGTGATTGATGCGACAGGTCTTGTGGTTGCCCCCGGCTTGATCGATCTTGCCGCGCGTCTGCGCGAACCGGGTTATGAATACAAGGCCACGCTTGAATCCGAGATGGATGCAGCAGTAGCAGGCGGCATCACGACACTAGCATGCCCGCCGGACACTGATCCACCACTGGATGAACCGGGCCTGGTAGAGATGCTCAAGTATCGCGCTCGTGCTTTGAATAAAGCGCGTGTTTATCCGGTAGGCGCACTGACCTACGGGCTAAAAGGTGCGGAACTTACCGAGATGGCTGAACTGGCCGATGCCGGTTGTATCGCCTTCAGTCAAGCCGATGCTGCGCTTACTGACACTCGTGTACTGATGCGCGCCATGCAATATGCCGCCACGTTTGGTTTTAGTGTTTGGCTGCGCCCGCAGGACAGCTTTCTTGCACGCGACGGTGTGGCGCACGATGGCGAAGTGGCGACGCGTCTGGGCTTACCCGCCATTCCGGTGTGTGCGGAGATCATTGCGCTGTCCACCATGTTGCAATTGGCGCGTGAGACCGGCGCGCGGCTGCATATCTGTCGCATCTCCAGTGCAGAAGGGGTGGCGCTGGTGCGTGCCGCCAAACAACAGGGACTGACGCTTACCTGCGATGTGTCTGCCAACCATGTACATTTGTCCGAAATGGATATCGGTTTCTTTGATGCCAACTGCTATTTGGTGCCACCGTTGCGCAGTCAGCGCGATCGCGATGCTTTGCATGCCGGTTTGCTCGACGGATCAATAGACGCAATTTGTTCCGATCACACGCCCGTGGACGAGGATGCCAAGCAACTGCCTTTCGCCGAGGCCGAAGCAGGCGCTACCGGACTGGAATTGCTGCTCCCGCTGGTGCTGAAATGGGCGAGGCAGAGCCGTCGTGCGCTCGCCGATGGACTCGCCAAGATAACGCTACAGCCTGCGCGTATATTAGGCCTGGACGCTGGACATCTGTCTGTCGGAGCCCCTGCCGATGTGTGCGTGTTCGATCCCGAAGTGTACTGGAAGGTTGAACCTGCAGCATTGAAAAGCCAGGGCAAAAACACGCCATTCTCCGGTATGGAGTTGCAGGGTCGAGTGCGCTATACCCTGGTTGATGGGCAACTTGTTTACCAATCAAAGGCTAGGCAATAGCCTTGATTGTGCGGCCATCTGTAGATTTAGGTTGGCCATTCAATAATGGCCTTTTATAAATAGTTAAAGTTCGCCCAAAGCAAAGCGTGAAAAAATTTCACAGCGCTAAATATGTCTGAATCATTAATGTTCGACATTTCGCTCAGACGGTTGTACAACAAATTGATTGAGATTGGAAAACAGCGTATTTAGATATATCAATGCCTCGCCGCTCATACACCATTAAGCCTTGAAAAAATATGATTAAAAATTTGACCATTAAATCGCGTTTGATCGTTACTTTTTTTTTCATTGCAGTCACTCTATTAGGAATTGAATCGATTTCCCTGTTTGGAATGAGCAAGGCGAGAGACAGTCTGAAAACCGTTTATGAGGATCGCATCATTGCGCTCGATCAGTTGACGGACATTGAATCGCTGATATTGCAAAACCGCATCACCATAGCGGCTAGCCTGGTGGAGTCGACGACCGAAGAAATCGGCATTAATGTTGCGAAACTGGAAAAGAATCAAGCGGAGATTGACGAGATATGGAAAGTCTACATGGCCACCTATCTAACGCCCGAAGAAAAGATATTGGCGGCAAAATTTGCCGATGACTACAAAAAATTCGTTACCCAGAGTCTAAATCCAGCAGCAGCCGCTTTGCGAGCCCACGACTTAAAAAAAGCGAGCCGAATCCTCGTGGAATATATTCGCCCCCTCTATCAACCAGTTGGGAAAGGAATCAAGACTCTTGGCAAGCTGCAATTAAGTGTAACTAAGCAGGAATATGAAGAGGTACAGAGCCGCTACGATATTATTCGCAACATTATCATCGCTACGGCAATCGTTGGTCTGGGGTTGGCTATATGGATGGGCTTTATGCTTGTCCGTGCCATTTCCCGGCCGCTAGAGGACGTTGTAAGGATTGCCCGGGGTGTTGCCGGAGGCAATTTGACGCAGCAAATCGAAGTCCGCTCAACAAATGAAATTGGCCAGCTGATGAAAGCCCTAAAGGAAATACACGATAACCTGGTGAAGGTCATCGGCCAAATACGTGACAGCGAAGCGCGCACCCGTGCAGTGCTGGACAACATGGATGAAGGCATCATTGCAATTAACGGAAGCGGTATGATCGAAATCTTCAACCCGGCCGCGGAGCAGATTTTTGGTTACACAGGAAACGAAATTATTGGTAAGGATGCCAGCCTGCTGACGCGGGAGTCAAGTCAAGGCCATCATTATGGTTCTCTTGAACGGCGTCAGCAGTTGAACAAACCCACAGCTCCTGGAGAAAGCAGGGAAATGGTGGGCGTGCGCAAGAACGGCACAAACTTTCCGCTGGAATTCAAAACGCGTCAAATCCACTTCAATATGGGGCAGCTTCATATTGTGGTTACAAGGGATTTGACCGCCAGCAAGCAAGCAGAGGCAGAGCATAAAGAGCATGAACAGGTGCAACAGAGGAATGTTGAGTTGGAAGCGGCTAGCCGGATGAAATTGGAGTTTTTCTCTACTATGTCGCACGAATTAAGAACGCCGCTTAACGCCATTATCGGTTTTTCTGAAGTACTCAAGGATGGCCTGATGGGGGATCTGACTGATGAGCAACGCGGCTATATAGGTGACATCTTAGAGAGCGGCCAGCATCAGCTGGCTCTGATCAACGATATCCTGGATCTGTCAAAAGTGGAAGCCGGCAAGATGGTCCTCCACCTGGAACCGATCGATCTGACCTTGCTATTCTCTAACAGCCTGTCTATGGTCAGGGAGAAAGCTGCTGCCCAGCACATCCACCTCAATTTGGATATTGCCGATGGGCTGGGTGATATCCAGGCAGACGTACGCAAAGTCAAGCAAATTGTTTATAACCTGCTATCTAACGCAGTCAAGTTTACTCCCACAGGCGGTGATGTAACCATGCGTGCCCGCCGCGTGTCACGCGCCCAAGTCGGCCAGCTAACAGGTCAATGGGCGGGGCTGAGCCTCCCTTGGAGTAACAACAAAATTACGGATTTCATCGAAATCAGCGTTACCGACAGCGGTGTCGGCATCGCTAATGAAAATTTTGAGCGGCTGTTCATACCTTTCAGCCAGATTGATAGCAGTCTGGCCCGCAAATTCGAAGGGACGGGATTAGGTTTAGCGATAGTTAAGAGTCTCGTTGAACTACACGGCGGCACGGTGGCGGTTGAAAGCGCCGAGGGCCAAGGCACCTGCTTTACGGTGTGGCTGCCGTTATGGACAACGGAGGAAACAGTTGCCGCACCGATTGAAGAACCAGCCAATCTGGCCCTCCCATCACCATTAATGGCGCTCCACCATTCAGGAGAGCGGTTCGCCTTGGTGGTGGAAGATGACGACCGGGCGGCCGAGTTAATCCGTATCCAACTGGAATTGTTAGGTATCAAAACCTTTCGTGCCGTTAACGCTGAGACTGCATTCAGCCTCGCCATGCAACAGCCACTGGCATTAATCACGTTGGACATTTTGTTGCCCAACATGATTGGTTGGGAGTTCCTCACTCGCATCAAACAAATTCCTGCTTTGGCTCATATTCCGGTGGTGATTATTTCTATTATGGCAGACCGCAGCATGGGTCTATCCCTCGGTGCCTCCGCAGTGCTACAGAAACCTATCAGCCTTGCGGATCTGCATGATACGCTGGCCAGTCTTGGCCTGCATACATCAGAACCCAAACAGCCGCTGACAATATTGATAGTGGATGATGATCCCAAGGCAGTGGAAATCATTGCCATTCATCTGCGGGATACTGGCTACACGATAGTTAAGGCCTATGGTGGGCGTGAGGCGATTGAGGCGACGTACCGTTTGTTGCCTGACCTGATCGTGCTCGACCTGCTGATGCCGGAAGTGAATGGTTTTGACGTGGTGCTGGCACTTAAAAACAGCGCTGAAACTGCGCGTATCCCGATTCTGATCGTTACCTCTAAACAACTCACTGTCGAGGACCGTGCCGCGCTTGATCCTCAAG
>JBKJQT010000256.1:0-3003 GCA_046593855.1 Candidatus Nitrotoga sp.
CCGACAAGGTGGTGCTAGAGTTGCCCGCGATCAAATCTGGAGTGCTGATCAAAATTCTCAAACAGAATGGTGACAAGGTGACCAGCAACGAGTTGATTGCCCTGCTGGATACCGATGCGAGCAGTACCGCGCAGCCCGATGTGGTGGTCAAGGAGCAAGCTGCCGTAATGCCTGCGGCGCAGAAGATCGCAGCAGAAAATAAAATTGATACTGCTGCGATTAGCGGTAGCGGACGCGGCGGACGCGTCATCAAAGAAGATGTGCTGACTGCGGTACAAGAAAAAGCGGCCGTGCCGGTTTCCGTGGTTCCGCAACCCACAGTAGGCGGGCGTTTGGAACAGCGTGTGCCGATGACTCGCATCCGTCAGCGCATCGCCGAACGCTTGCTGCAATCGCAACAGAATGCTGCAATTCTCACCACCTTTAATGAAGTGAATATGCTGCCAGTGATTGAGTTGCGCAATCACTATAAGGATGCTTTTGAAAAGAAGCATGGCGTAAAGCTCGGCTTCATGTCATTTTTCATCAAGGCCACGCTGCTTGCGTTGCATAAATTCCCGGTGGTGAATGCGTCGGTGGATGGCACGGATATCATCTACCACGGCTATTACGACATCGGCGTGGCAATCGGCAGCGAGCGCGGCTTGGTGGTGCCTATCATCCGCGATGCAGACAAACTTTCGCTAGCCGACATCGAAAAACAAATCATTGATTTCGGTGCGCGTGCCAAGGACGGTAAGATTACGCTGGAAGAGTTGACTGGTGGTACCTTCTCCATTTCCAACGGCGGCGTGTTCGGCTCCATGCTCTCTACCCCCATCATAAACCCGCCGCAGAGCGCCATCCTCGGTATTCACGCCACTAAAGACCGACCCGTGGCCGAAAATGGTCAAGTCGTCATTCGTCCGATGAACTACCTCGCGCTGTCTTATGATCACCGCATCGTTGATGGGCGTGAGGCCGTATTATTTCTCGCCACTATCAAAGAGGCGTTGGAATATCCTGGACGAGTGCTGCTGGATTTGTAATTGCTTTTTTTTGATCCCAGCCGAAATGAAATGTAAAATTTCTGATGGGTTCAGAGCTAAAAAGAGATTTCATTGTGTCGAAATCGTTTGATGTTGTCGTTATCGGTGCCGGCCCCGGAGGATATGTGGCGGCGATACGTTGTGCGCAATTAGGGCTAAAAACAGTCTGCATTGACGATTGGAAAGATGCACAAGGCAAGCCCAGTTTGGGCGGAACCTGTCTTAATGTGGGCTGTATTCCATCCAAAGCATTGCTGGAGTCCTCAGAGAACTTCAAGCGTTTGACGCATGATTTTGCTGCGCACGGCATATGTGCCGAAAATGCGAGCATGAATGTGTCGAAAATGTTAGCGCGCAAGAATAAGATCGTGTCCGATTTCACACTGGGTATTAGGCAGTTATTCAAGAAAAATAATGTTGACTCACTGCACGGTAGGGCCCAACTTCTCGGTCGGGAGGGCGATCTCTGGCGTGTCGGGATTACGGATGGAGAGGAGGTTAGGGCGAAGCACATTATCGTTGCCACTGGCTCGGCGTCGCGCATTTTGCCGCAAGCTCCGCTGGATGGGGTGCAGGTTGTGGACAATACAGGAGCTTTGAGTTTTAGCGAGACGCCCAAGCGCCTCGCTATCATCGGTGCAGGAGTCATTGGGCTGGAACTTGGCAGTGTGTGGCGCAGGTTGGGGGCTGAGGTGACGCTACTGGAAGCCTCGCCCGCATTCCTTCCTGCCGCCGATGAGCAAGTGTCAAAAGAAGCGCTACGCGCTTTTACCAAGCAGAAGTTGGCTATCCACTTGGGCGCACAGATTGATAGTGTCACTCAGTCTGCTGAGGCCATAAAAATTAATTGGCGTGATATACAGGGAACCTTGCAGGAATTGGTCGCGGATAAATTGATCGTTGCAGTTGGGCGTGTGCCAAATACGCAAGGTCTGAGCGTAGAGGCGGTTGGGCTCAAGCTGGACGCTGCAGGGCGCATTGAAGTGGATGATCAGTGCCGTACCAGCCTACCAAATGTGTATGCGGTGGGTGATGTGGTGCGCGGCCCGATGCTGGCGCACAAGGCGTCGGAGGAGGGCGTGATGGTGGCGGAATTGATCGCCGGACAGATGAGTGGCAGCGACTTGAATTTAGTGCCGAATGTAATGTATACCGTCCCAGAAATTGCTTGGGTAGGTAAGACTGAACAGCAGCTTAAGGCAGCGGGTGTTGCTTACAAGGCTGGGCAATTCCCCTTTCTTGCTAATGGACGTGCCCGCGCCTTGGGTGATACGACGGGATTTATTAAAATTATCGCCGATGCTAATACAGATCGCATCCTCGGCGTACATATCATAGGTCCGATGGCATCTGAGCTCATTCAGCAGGCAGTGTTGGCGATGGCGTTTTCGGCCAGTAGTGAAGATTTGGCGCGTACTGTTCATGCACATCCATCATTGTCTGAAGTGATGCATGAAGCGGCTCTGGCGGTGGATAAACGCACGATTCATTTTTGACCTGGTGTGTGGAATCATGGTGATGCCGGGCAAGGCTTAGGTGTACATGATGTGTTGACGCGTAGCGGAATAAATCTGTTGGGTGACGCGCGGTATGCGGCAAACGATGCCACCGCCAGTTGTGGTAACACTGGTGGTGTGGAGTTGCAACCACTTGTATCTTTTTGCCGTGGGGGATACAAACTATTGGATATCGATTCAGCCAATACTTTCAAACCAATGCGGAAAAGAGCTCACTACGGATGACGACCGAATGGCACCCGGTGTATCTTGATTTGATTGCCCAACTCATCGCGTCTTCGTAATTACCTGAAGTTTTTCAGAAGGTGCTGCATGACCCATCAAATGGCCGCACCAACTTACAAAAGGCTGCATTTCCCTTGTACGCCTACCGCCTATCTACTTATCATATGTTACAATAACTGTGTTATTGGAATGGCGAAAGTGGCGGAATTGGTAGACGCACTGGATTTAGGTTC
>JBKJQT010000418.1:0-6222 GCA_046593855.1 Candidatus Nitrotoga sp.
ACCAGGCGGGTAAGAAGGTGTACGTCCTCACAGACTTTGAATCCAAGTGGATAGCCGCCCAATTCCAGAAAAGTGGTACGTGGCAGGCTCAGGGTATGGGTATCGCCGAAATGGTCCGCAATGAAGGCCTCAAAATCTGCTTCCTGCATAACCACCTCACGGCTAGCTGTAGCCTTGGTCAGCATGGCGCGACCGGACGCCTTGCTTTCCATAGAGCAGCCCAACAACGCGCCGCTGGTATCACGGTATTCATAATCGCCAGTGAGAAAATCCAGGCTTGTGTCACGGACGATCCATTCGCCATGCCGTTTTAGTCGATTGAGATAATACCAGTCATCAGCATCAAGAAAAGCCAACCAGTCGCCACTGGCTATACGTGCACCATGGTTACGTGCGGCAGACACCCCGGCATTGTCTTGGCGCAGATAACGAATTTTTTCTCCATAGCTTGCAGCTACCGCAGCAGTACCATCAATGGAACCGTCGTCAATTACGATGATTTCAAACGCTGGCCAGCTTTGTGCCAGCACTGAATCAAGCGCGCGCGCCAGAGTATCTTTCGCATTGTAAGCAGGAATAATGACAGAGAAACGCGGTGCGCTCATGCTGCCCATTTTCCCAACAACCACAGCGGCACAATCAATCCAGTAATCCGCGCAAGCTTCCAAAAACGCGACATTCGGCTAATGCGCGCGAGCCAAGCATGAATCTTGGTACGCGGCGCGGTTGTGATCAGCGACATATCCTGACTCGCAATCGCCTCGGCAATGTCTAGCGTGGACAAAAACCGCAGCTCACTATATTGTGCCCGTGCTTGTGCCAGCAGTCGGTCCAGCTCAAACAGTGCGGCCTCGGACTGCGCCGGATTACCCAGAAAATTAAAACGGTGGGTTTCCAGCAAAGTCGGACGCCCGCACGCGGTTTGCAGCGCTAGAGCATCTAAGCCTTTTTCGGCACGATGCCCTAATTTAGGTTCAAAATAATTGTCGCGTACTAGATACATCACATCACCTTGACCGCGCTCGCCATTCAGGATTACCCTGCCATCGCCACTCGGGCGACCTTGCTTATCGCGGCTTTCATATCGAGTACCGGGAGTCATAATACAGCTCACGCCGTGGACGGCCCAGGCACGCTCCACCACGTTGCTCCAAATAAAAGTCGTGGGCACCGCGATTACCGGTTTTGTACCAAAAATTTGTATATACACTTTAATCTCTTCCACTACAGCAGCATAAATTTCTGTTTCTGACAACGAACGAGAAGGAAGTGTAACGGCGTCAATCCAGCGGCTTTGCAAACGAGGAGGCAGCTTTTCACTCTGCGCTATACCATTGGTTTTCAGCCAGGCAGTCACTTGAGTATCGGTCCTTGCCGCCGCCATTACCGCAGGCGGCCAATAGTGTTCCATACCATGTAATTGAGGAGCGAATATGCCCTCATTGATCCCCGCACGCAGTGCAGCCAACACACGCTCGAAACACGCATTGTCGAGAGTAAGCCGAATATAAGCTGACTCTTTTGCTGCGCGCATGGCCTCAGTATCTGCGATGCTCAGGATTATGCCCAAAGTCATCACTGGATAATGACCAGACTGATCCCGGTGGCCTTTTAATACCTGTCGCAGTGCATCAAGTGCTTGCGCTTGCTCCAGCGGCCCTGCACCCCAATCGTCACTCTCAAAAATCAATACCGGATACCGCAACACCGGTTCCCGCCAATAAGCAGCCAGCGCATGGCGATAGACAAACAGCAATACAGCTTGCCCTAATAGCCAAGCTATGCATGTTCCACCAAGCCAAGTTTGCATCGTAACCTTAAAAATCAAAATAAATGAATTTCTGGGTCTCGCCGCCGAACGCTACAAGTGTCAGTACCAGCGTCGCATATGCAAAACCGCGCACGGGAGCAACTACCCGCCACCAGTTGAGGGGCCCCTGCCGCTGAAGCCACGCCACGATATGTGGCTCAAGCAACGCCAACAGTAGTGCCACGGTGATCATCACTTGTTCCGAGAGGCGAATAATATGAATTGCCCCGCTGGGCTGTGCCATGCCCAGCATGGTTACGCTGATGTGCCATGCATCCGGAAAAGTGTTGGCACGGAAAAATACCCAAGTAAAGCACACTAAAATGAAAGTAACGGGCCAACCTAACCAAGACAGAGTGCGATCAATAGCAGATCCCGTCGTTACACCTGCCCAAGAATACGCATGCAGCAACAAACGATGCCCGATCAAATAACTACCATGCAGGAAACCCCAGAATACAAAATTCCAGCCTGCGCCATGCCACAGGCCACCCAGCAGCATGGTAATCATGAGATTGGCCATGTTGCGCCAGAAGGAGCAACGCGAACCGCCTAATGAGATATAGAGATAATCTCTGAGCCAGCGCGACAAAGTGATGTGCCAGCGCTGCCAGAATTCTTGTACGCTGCGGCTGATGTAAGGATAGAGAAAGTTACGCGGCAGAGTTACACCAAACATACGAGCAAGTCCGACGGCCATTTCGCTGTAACCAGAAAAATCGAAATAAATCTGCAAGGAAAAAGCCAACGTGGCAAACCAGGCGGTGTAGAAGTTTAATTGCTCAGGGTGAGCATAAAGCGGCTCCACCATGCCTGCCAGATTGTCGGCAAACAGTGTCTTTTTGATGAGTCCGCCAATAAAAATCAGCGCGCCCAGCCTCACTGCATCCAGTTTCAGGGGTTCGAGTTTTTCCAGCTGTTCCACCAGTTCGCTGGCACGCAGGATGGGGCCGGCAATCATGTGCGGAAAAAAGGTGACGTACATGCTCCAAGCACGGAAACTGATGGGGCGATCCCAATCGCCCCGGTACACATCTATCATCACCGAGAGCATGTGAAAGGTATAGAAACTCACTCCCAGTGGTAGTGCCCATTGGGCCCAGCTGGGTGTTTCAACGAGTACGGGAAATTGAAAATAGCCACCCAAGGTAATGAATGATTGAAAAAACAACCCCAAGTATTTAAAAAATACCAATACGCCAAGATTGATTACCAAAGCCACGATGAGCCAGGCGCGAGAGCGGCTATGGTGGAGGATGCGGTAGAAGCCATAATTCAGGACAAGCGAGGCTACCAGCAAAAACAGGTAAGACGGTTTCCACGATCCATAAAATACCAAGCTCGCTACCAGAATAATGGCGGCACGCTGGCGGTAACTATTGCTGGTGGCATAAAGGAATAACACCGCTACCAGAAATACCATGAAGCTCATGCTGCTGAAAATCATGCGCCCCCCTCTTTGACATACAGGCTTGGCCAGATTGCCCGCAACTGCCGTGCCAGCAAGCGACTGTGATATTGCGCGCCATGATCATTCAAGTGACCGGGATTGACAAACATATTCGGGTTGCGCTGTACAGCCGTTTCTAGTGTCAGCTGTGGAATATTTTCGGCATCCAATCGCTCAACTATGGCGGTATAGGGGCGTGCTGTTGGTAGCTGCGGTGTGAGGTACAAGAGTTCACGATTCAGCAGCGGAGGGTACACCACTGCCACCTGTACCCCATACCGTTGCAACAGAGCAACCGTGGCGAACAGTGCTTCGATCTGGACAACGTCGGGGGGCGCATCAAAACTTTCCTGTTGCCGACGTACCTGCCCTGCATCCTGCAAACCACCAAAGCCAGCTCGATAGCCCAAATACATGGCCGCACCACCCCCGACAGGCTCTGTATTGACAAAACTTGCCTGCAAAAACCCCAGTGCTTTACCCGGCTCCCGCAATTGCTTCAGATTGGCGGAAAACCCCCATAGGCGTAAACTGTGCGCCAACATTCCACGCCAGTCGCGATTGCGCCAAAGCCATGCGGAGTCACTGTAAAACACACCATACCCTAGACTATCCTCGGCTTGTAACAGGTGCTCATCCAGACCAATAAGCACAGCGCGTATGCCTTTTACGCCAAAGCTGCCATCATTCGCCAAACGCTTCACCACGCCGTAAAGTACGCCTGCGTTAGCACCCGGCATACCCATATTGAAGCCGGTGACGTCCGCAGCACCACCTTCTAGCAAGATTTGCGGGATAAAACCGTTATCCATACGGCTATTTCCTAACACCAGCAAGGCCGGGGTATTCGACCTCACATACTGCAGCTTACCCATAGCCCGACCCGTAGCGAACACTGAACGGTAGCGGTACAGAAAATCATCTGTGTGCAGCCAGGTTTCCACAAATACTAATAGCAGTAACCCGATTACACCGCCCCAGCCGAATAAATGAAATACCCGGGTGAAACGATTCAAAGTTTATACCCCATGGCACAGGCGACCACTTCAATTTTGGCTAGCACTCGCTCAATTTTTGAGCGATTACGAGCCTCCTTCCACTTATCCAAGCGGATTTCGGAGAAAGCGTTGTATGGCGTATCTAACACGTTCTCGCAATGTATCTGCAGTTGCACATCAAAAGGCAAGCCACTAGCCTCGAATAGTTTCTGGAAACTCTCTGTCGGGTGACGCACTATATCTTCGTAGAATACTTCACTCCACTGGGCTGCAGGAATAACCTTCTGAGCATCGAGGATGGCCTGGTTGATAGCACTATATTGGAATGCACAGACCTCCTCAATAGATGCATTTATGTAATCACGCCAGCCATTGGCAAGAAAAAAACACCATTGTGTATAACGCCCATTTTCCACAGAAATTTTTTCTGGTAATAGATTTGACCAAGTGGCGAATTCTCCTGGTTTATTCCAGCCTTCAATCAGTGAATTGATGTTGTCCCCAGGACTGCGTTTTACATAAACGAAATGGGCATCCGGAAATAAGGAATATAGATAGGGTACGCATAAGCCGTTCTGGTTATTCTTGTCGACGAAACGGGATTGACCTGTCCAGACATAGAAATAACGTGAAACGGAATCTCGGTCAGAGGTACTGGCATCAATTGCATCAAGGCCATGAGTATCCCAATTTTTATTGGAGAGCGGATGCATGTCCACCCAAAAATCATGTGTTTCGCGATTCAACGAGCCAATAGCTTGAGACTCGGAAAAGGTTTTATACACCACGGTAGTGCCGGCACGGCTGCAGCCAAGGATAAAAATGGGCTTGTATGCCGGAATTTGCGCTACGTCCCACCACACACCACGCACCGCGCGTGCCACTCGAGAAGAGTGGAATTCCAGGGTTTTTTCAACCTTAAGCCAAAACTCACTCAAAATTTTCTCTCATCATTAAAAAGCGCAAAACTCAAGCTAACTTCCTAGAAAAATAGTCCTAACAAAATTCTTCACTGAATAGACATTTAGCCAGAAATAGCGGGTATTAATTGCACTCGTACAATTCGCTAGCTTTCGGTCAGCCTTCACTCCAAAAGTGAGAATTAAACCCGCAGAGATTCAAACTCATACTTTCTGTAATTTGAATAAATTCGCTTCATCCATTTTTCTGCTGCAATACTTCTCGAACGGGTCGGAAACTTCTTCTGTGTTCTGCGGAAACGCCGTGCATTCTCAATGCCAGTAGATGTGCCTTAGTCGCGTAGCCCTTGTGCGCAGCAAAACCATATTGTGGATGGGTATCATGCAACAACAACATGGCTGCATCACGCGCGGTTTTAGCCAATATAGAGGCGGCCGAGATGGATGCAACACTGCTATCCCCTCGCACAATAGCACGGCTCGGGAGTCCCGTATCCGGGCAATACAAGCCATCGACCAAAACCTCATGCGGTCGGATCTGTAGCATTTCAATTGCACGGCGCATAGCCAATAGACTGGCACGCAAAATATTGATGGAATCAATCTCTTTGACAGAGGCTTCCGCAATCGCCCACGCCAAAGCATATTGCTTTATTTCAAACGCCAGATAATTGCGCCGCTTTTCGCTGAGCTTCTTGGAATCGTCCAACCCCTCTATTGGTCGGCACCTGTCCAATATTACCGCAGCCGCATAGACTGGCCCGGCTAACGGGCCGCGTCCGGACTCATCCACACCACAGATAAGCAGGGTATTTTTCACTTGTCGGCACGCTTTTGCCCGCACAAATAGGGCAGGACAGCCTGTGCCGCCTTGAGAGCATTACCCTGCCTAAGTGTGGAATGCATGTCGGTGAACATTACTTCTAGATCAGCCACTGCCTGTGTGTTGAAAACCAAATTTAACAGTGCTTGTGCAAGATTCTCCGGCGTGGCATCCTTTTGCAACAATTCCGGCACCACGAATTTCCCGGCAAGGATGTTAGG
>JBKJQT010000053.1:0-4497 GCA_046593855.1 Candidatus Nitrotoga sp.
GGTCATCCGCCAGCACGGATGCGGCGATAGTACCAGGCGAAACGGGGCCCGCGACAAGATGACGGAAATGATCACAAACATCGACAATTTCCTTGGTGACAGGATCTGTTTCCGGACGGGTATGATAGACAAAAATTTCAAATTGCTCACGATCGAGTTTCGTGATCCAGCTGCGGAAATACATTCCGACCGTGCAATTTCTGAAAAAACTGGACAGATAACCGATACGCAAGCGGCGTCCCGCTGCATCTTTTTTCATGCGCGCTTGCATGAATTGCGGCGCGATGTTCTCCAGCATGGCCGCCACGAAATGCGCATAGTCTATTTGCAAACTCTTATCGTCTAGACCTTGATAGGCCAAGTAAAAATTACTCCAGCGCAGTTCTTCCAATAGTGTCTCGGGCTGGTTGTGAGAAATAAAGTTCGAAATATTTGCGTGCAGGATTTTCAGGCCGTTAGCGAATTGCTGCCGTGCTTCCAGCGAATCAATCTGATTGCGGTATATGGCGGGCAACGATAGCAAGGCGCCGAGTGCCGATTTCAGTTCATGCGGATTAAGCGTTTGCGCTTGTCGATAGGCAGCAAGCGTTTGTTCGATGCGGCCTTGCTCCCAGAACACGCGGGCAAGCTTGTTGAGTTCCGCGCCATTCTTGCCTGGCTTCATTTGCGCGGCATGGGTGAAGCTGGCTTCCGCTTCATCGAGCTTACCCAGTTGGTGCTGAACAGAACCGAGATAGTTGCAGGCCTGAACGTGATCCGGTTTCAAGCGAAGTACATGACTGAAACTGGTTTCCGCCTGATTAAGTTGTCCCATATCCAGATAAGCGATACCCAAGTTGTAATGAGCCAGCGCATAATCCGGTTTCAGCAGCGCAGCTTGTGCAAACTGCTGCTGAGCGCCAGAGAAATCACCCAGCGCACGAAGCGAAGTACCCAGGTTGTTTAAAGCGGCGGGATAATCCGATTTGTGAAGGATTGCATCGCGGAAATTTGCAATGGCTTGCTCGAAGCGTCTTTGGTCATGCAGGATAATGCCGATATTGTTGTAGGCCTCAGCATAGTCTGGCTTCATGCGAATTGCATTTTGCAGGCTAGAGATGGCTTCATCTGGCCGGTGCAGATCTTCGAGCGTGAGTCCGCGCAGAAAATAATTGCGCGACTCTTGCGGGTTGAGAACGATGGCTTGATCAAGATAGGCCAGTGACCGCTCCAAATTACCGGCTTGCCGCGCAAGTGCGTCAGCCTGATTAAGTAAATCAACGCTATCAGTCATGGCTACATTGGATATTCATCGTGACGTTACGATGCCTTTCTGCATTAACGCTTGTCGATAGGCTTCTTCCAAATGGCGCACATGATCATCCATGTTGACTAGCGGTGAGTCCGCCAAACCGCGCCGGATAGCATCTGTAACACTGGCGTAAAACGTTTGATCTTGAGCAAGGCGCTTGGCGATGTCTATAAATTCCTGTTCGTTGCACGCGATCGTTGCCGTTACGCCGAGATTCTTCAGAATACTAAAGCCCGTGCGTTCGCCATGCCGTTCCCCGCACAATGTGACCACCGGCACGCCCATGTCGAGCGCTTCCAGCGTGCCATTGACACCGCCAAACGGCAATGTATCCAGCACCATGTCAACCAGGGTATAGCGCGCCTGGTTGTGGGCGTCATCCTTGCCGGGCGGGATGAAAACGACACGAGTTGCTGCTATGCCAGCCGTTTTGAGTCGTTGCAGGTAACTGGCTTTAGCTTCAATATTGGGCAGCGATAACGCAAGTACCGCGCTCGGCAGCTCTTCCAGCACCCGGCGCCACAACGCGATACAGCGCGGACTCAGTTTAATCAAGCTGACGAAGGCACCCAGCACGATAGCGTGCTTTCCTATGCCGAATTTTTTACGCTGATAGCTGTGCTGGCTGGGTGGCGCAATGTGGCGATAAGGAAAGACACAGCCCTGCATTGACAACAGGCGCTCCAGCAAATACGCCTGGTTTGCTGGAATGTCGGCGTAATGATCAGTCAGCTTGAAATCGATGTTTGCCAGCCCCACTGCCCCGGCGCTGGCAATGTGGGTGATCTGCAGACGCGCCGGGTTGTACGCCAGAATCGCTGGCAGGCTACCCTTGGTGTGGGTGGACAGATCCACCAGAATATCCAGGTTGTCCTCGGCAATGCGATTTGCCGCGCTGGACGCGTCGAGATTTGCAATGTCGACAAACCGATGGCTGCAGGCTCGGAAGCGCTCGGTCCACGCATCTTGCTGCGCTGACAACGAATAGCAGTACACCTCGAATTGCTCCGTATCATGGCGGGAAATGGCCTGATATATCATTTTTCCCATCACGTGATCGCGCAGATCGGCTGACAAATAGCCCAGTCGGATTTTGCCGCCAGCAGCGCGTTGGGGCAACGATATCGGAGGGGTATAAGTTTGCTTACTCAGCTGATTGTAACGCTGGTATAAAACAAAAAGATGCTCTGAAGGAATGTCAAAAAATAAAAGTAAATATAGTATTTCCTCCAGCCGGTCGAGTGCATCGGCGGCACTGAAGAACGCGTACTTATCGCTCAGCAATTCATCCAGATACATCTGTTGCTGTTCGACTTCACCCAGGTATTGGCAAGCTTGCAGACCATATACCGCGAGCATGAAAGAGGGCGGCGCGTGCCGCCGGAACTGTTTAAAATTTTCCAGCCACGAATTGATTTTGCCGGCGTCGAACAATACATCGCCCAGATGATAATAGGCCGGTGCATAATCCGGCTGAATACGCAGGATTTCTTGGTAGCAGGCAGCAGCGCGTTCGGGCATGCCTTGTTGCTGGTACAGTACGCCCAGGTTGAATAATGCCTCGGTATTGTTTGGCTCCAGTGCCAGGGCACGATGATAAGTAGCCATTGCCGCGTCTGGCATACCTTGTTTTTGATATGCCACTCCCAGATTGAAATACGCAGCTGATTCCTGTGGCTGACTTTGAATCGCCTGCTGCAAAGTGCTGACGGCTTGCGGCAGATGGCCAGCCCCGGTCAGGGCGCGGCCCAATCCGTTCAGAGCTGCAAAATGGTTGGGCCTGACTTGCAGCGCCTTGTTAAAACCAGCAACCGCTTCCTCCATATTTCCCCGCTTCAAATAAAGGTTGCTAAGTACCAAATGCGCATCAAGATAGCTTGGGCTAATCGCAATTGCACGTTGATGTTGCACGATGGCATTGTCTTCCTGGCCGGTTTGTTCCAGTAATACCCCGTATAAATACAGGGCTGCGGCATGCTCGGGCTCATGCAATAGTACCTGCCGGTAATGATCTGCGGCTTCCATCAAGTTGTTGGCCTGATGTTGCCGCACCGCTTTCTGGAACAGCGCCTTATTATCGTCGTTTGCGACAGAATTTTTTAGGGGACATTGGGCGATAGCATGGCGATAGGCATCTTCCAGATGCCGGGTATAAGCATCCATGTCAACCAGCGGCGAATCAATAAGACCGCGCCGAATCTGCCCCACCACTGTGCCTCGCCATTCAGCGTCGCTCGCCAGTCGACAAACGAGATCGATATATTCAGCTTCGCTGTAAGCGATTGTTTCAGGCACGCCGAGATTCATCAAAATACTGTAGGACGTGCGTTCACCATGGCGCTGCCCGCACAATGTGACCACCGGCACCCCCATATCCAGCGCTGCCAGCGTCGTATCACCCCCGCTGTAAGGGAATGTATCGAGGGCCATATCCAGCAGCGCATAACGTGCGCGATTAAACTGCTCGTCCTTGGCCGCAGGGATGAACTTCACCCGTGCCGGATCGATTCCAGCCGCAACAATTTGACGTAAATAGCTGGTTTTTTCGTTTTCTTTAAGGGGCGAAAATGACAGCACGGCATGTTCATTTTTCGTCAAGATGGCAGCCCAGGTCTGTAGACAGCGCGGGCTGAACTTCATTACGTTAGCGAATACGCCCAATACCACTGCATTTTCGGCAATGCCTAATTCCGCCCGGCTTAATTGGACATGCGAAGCAGGTTCAACGTGGTGAAAGGGGAAAAGACAGCCTTCCATCGGTAACAGCTTTTCGATCAAATATGCCGCATTTTCCGGCACGTCGGCATAATGATCGGTCAACTTGTAATCAACCGTATCCATGCCTAGGCCACCGTGGGCGCCAAGGTGAGTGATCAGCACACGTGCCGGTTTGTAGGCGAGGATCAACACATTGGAATAGGCGGTGTGGTTGCACAGGTCGATCAGTATATCGAGGTCATCTTCGGCGATCATCTTGGCGGCTTGGCGCGCGGACAGCGTATGCAGATCAACGAACTTATCACTGATCGTGGCAAATTGTGCGGTGAGTGCATCTGTCTGGCTCGCCAGGGAATACAGATGCAATTCAAACTGGCTGCGATCATGGCGCGCCAGCACTTGATACATAAGCTTGCCCATCACATGTACGCGAAAATCCGCCGACAAATAGCCAATGCGCAATTTTGTGCGCTGCGTCCGGTAGGGAG
>JBKJQT010000123.1:0-3054 GCA_046593855.1 Candidatus Nitrotoga sp.
CTCGTCGCCAATCTGGGGCGATTATTCCCGTTTCGAATATCAAAACTGGGCAGCCAAATTTTTTGCCGCTGCACTGATGATGGATATGCGAGATTGTGTGATTCCTCCCGTCGCGACACGAATCACCAAGCCAGGGGAGTATCCACATGACTGAGCCTTCTATCATGGTGCTTTGCGGGCGGGCGCCGCGACATCTTTATGTCGCGAACCGGCTGTGCAGTAACGTTCGGGTAGTAGCTATCGTGCAGGAGACAGGCAGCCACTGGACGGACAAAAAAAAACTCAAACTACTTCGTCCGGGTAACTTATGGCGCAAAGTGTGGCGCTGGCTACGCGACCGCAAACGTTACGCTGACGGGGGTGAAGGCAAGTTTTTCTTTGGCGATGCCGAGCCACGACTTGACAGACCCGAATTAACCACTGAGGTGCCACACATTAATCATCCAAGTGTAATCGAGCTTGCCGATCGGCTTCAGCCCGACCTAATTGCTGTATTCGGCACCTCTCTCATCAAAGGAGCGTTGCTTACTCGGGGCACTTTAGGAATCGTAAATCTACATGGTGGCTTGTCGCCTGAATACCGCGGCGCAGATTGCACATTCTGGGCGCTCTATAACGGTGAACCGGAGAAAATCGGCTGTACGCTACACTTCATCGACTCCGGCATCGATACCGGCAAACTGCTCGCCCATATTTGCCCCGAAGTGCATGAAGGCGACAACGAACTCACGCTATTTTGGCGCGCTGTGCGCGATAGCGCCGAGGTTTACGCGGAAGCGATCGGGCGCCTCGCGCGAAACGAAACGCTGGGTGCTCCACAATCAGGCAAGGGCAAGTTATATCAGGTCAAGGATCGCGGCTGGCATCATGAACAGCACCTCACACAAGGTTTACACAACGGCTTGCTCAAAGATATACATTTAAAGAAGCGCGTGACATGGTTTACTCCCACTTCCGAGAAAGAACAGAGGTAAGTCAGTGCGTGATTTGATCGTTACTGCCATCGTGTTTGGGTTTTTACCTATGGTTTTATCGCGTCCCCATGTAGGCCTTTATCTTTATTCCTGGTTGAGTTACATGAATCCGCATAAGCTGGCTTGGGGTTTCGCGACATCCATGCCATTCGCATATATCGTGGCAATTACAACATTAGTAAGCATATTCACTTCAAAAGAGCCAAAACACATGCCGTGGACGCGCGAGATGACGGTGCTGCTCATGTATATTTTATGGATGTCGACAACCACATATTTTGCACTGTACTCCAATCTGGCCTGGGAGCAATTACAAAAAATCATCAAAATTCAAATTATGATCTTTCTTACACCTTTGGTAATAAATAATCGCCAACGGCTGCATGGGCTGGTTTGGGTAATAGCGCTGTCACTTGGTTTTTATGGGGTAAAAGGCGGAATTTTCACGATAATGAAAGGGGGGGCACATCGTGTTCAGGGACCGCCAGGAACATTCATCGACGGTAACAATGAAATCGCTTTGGCTTTGCTAATGACTATTCCTCTAATGCGCTATTTACAGTTGAATGAGACACGCAAATGGATGCATCAAGGATTGGGGGCAGCAATGGTACTAACCGCATTATCGGCCATCGGTTCACAATCTCGAGGTGCGCTGGTAGGCGCGGCGGTAATGGGCTCAATTTTTTGGATGAAAAGCCGGAATAAATTTTTCACAAGCGTTATGCTTGCCGGAGCAATCGGTATTGTGGCCATGGTTATGCCACAAGAGTGGTATGACCGCATGTCAACCATTAAAACTTATGAGCAGGATCAATCTGCTCAGGGTCGGATTAACGCCTGGTGGACAGCATGGAATGTAGCTAAAGCTCGTCCGACCGGCGGCGGATTTGAAATGTTCCAGTATTCAACATTCCAGGCGTACGCTCCAGACCCAACCAATGTCCATGATGTGCATAGCGTATATTTTGAAGTGCTGGGTGAGCATGGATTTATCGGGCTTGGGCTATGGTTATTGCTTGCTATCTTGACGTGGCAAACCGGCTCTTGGGTAATAAAACAGGCGAAACGCGATCCTGACAAAAAATGGGCGGCGGATTTAGCCGCAATGGGGCAAGTAAGCATGATTGGCTTTGCGACGGCAGGGGCCTTTCTTGGGCTGTCCAATTTCGATCTCTATTACCACCTACTGATGATTATTGTGCTGACTAAAATAATATTATTGAAAGAGCGAGCACAGACGGCCAGTGTGTCAGTCTTATTAAAAGAGAAAGAGAAAACGCAAACAGTAAGCACAATTGCGGCTACGCATCCCCAAAAAAGTTGATAGTTATGTCTGGCTTAAAACCTTAAAATGGAGGTTGTTGCCGTCTGTCGACGAGTGATTGTTATAGCAATGACCCTCATCTTATATACTATAAATTTAAGCACTCCGAGCATACTAAAGCTTCAAATAAATGCCCATTTCTAGTTGAAGCAAGCTTACTAAAAAATTATTAGAACGCTGTTATTATGACAAAATTGAAATAATGCATTTCTAAAAAAATTTACAAATGATTGCTTTACTAACTTGCTAACCTAAGTTAAACCATAGTTAAAAATGTTGCGACATTCCGCACCAAGAGCTGTCTGTCATCTCCCGACCTGACGAAACTTAATGACAAATACACTTAAAATTGGCCTTATTTCAATTAGCGACCGAGCCAGCAGTGGCGTTTATCAGGATGCAGGCTTACCAGCGTTGCAAGAGTGGTTTACACAGACGCTGACTAGCCCTTGGCAGTGTGTCACACGTTTAATACCAGATGAACAGACAATGATTGAGACTATCTTGATTGAATTGGCAGATCAGGAAAAATGCCATCTGATCTTGACTACTGGGGGAACCGGTCCAGCGTTACGCGATGTTACTCCGGAGGCTACATTGGCCGTGGCACACAAGGTGTTACCTGGTTTCGGAGAGCAAATGCGTGCAGTCAGCTTACGTTATGTTCCTACGGCAATTTTGTCACGCCAGCTTGGCGTGACACGCGGACAGTCCCTGATTCTAAATTTGCCTGGGCAACCGAAGGCAATAAAA
>JBKJQT010000209.1:0-6879 GCA_046593855.1 Candidatus Nitrotoga sp.
GTAAATAATGCAGATCGGAATGATAGGGTTGGGGCGTATGGGTGCAAACATGGTGCGTCGTTTGCACCGCGCCGGACAGCAATGTGTAGTGTTTGATCGTAGCAGTGAAGCGGTGCAGGCACTGGCAAAAGAAGGCATGACACCTGCTGACAGCGTGCAGGACTTTGTGAATAGGTTAAGTGTACCGCGCACCATCTGGCTGATGTTGCCCGCAGCGGTGGTAGATGCCAGCATCGCGGAACTGACCCCGCTATTGAGCGCGGATGACATCATCATCGATGGTGGGAATTCCTATTACAAAGACGACATCATCCGTGCAAAGAATCTGTCGGCGCAGTCCATCCATTATGCGGATGTGGGCGTCAGTGGCGGAACTTGGGGACTTGAGCGCGGTTATTGCCTGATGATCGGTGCCCAGCAGCATACAGTTGCGCGCTTGCAACCCATCTTTGCCGCGCTGGCGCCGGGTGTGGATACCGCGCCGCGCAGCGAAGGTCGTAGCGGCCAGCCGAGCACGGCCGAAATCGGCTATCTGCACTGCGGCCCTGAGGGGGCCGGGCACTTCGTCAAGATGGTCCACAATGGAATTGAATACGGCATGATGGCTGCTTATGCCGAAGGTTTCAATCTGCTGCGTCATGCCAATGTGGGTAAAATGTCACACGGGGCGGATGCGGAGACTACACCGTTACGCGAGCCAGAAGCGTTCCGCTACGATATCAACGTCGCCGAAGTGGCCGAGTTGTGGCGGCGCGGCAGCGTGGTGAGTTCCTGGTTGCTTGATTTGACTGCGCACGCGTTGCAAGCCGACCCAAACCTACAAGGGTTCGGCGGTAAGGTGTCGGACTCCGGCGAAGGACGCTGGACCAGCATCGCCGCTATCGAATCGGGTACGCCCGCGCCGGTTCTTACCGCCGCATTATTTGATCGTTTTAATTCGCGCGGAGAAGCAGATTACGGCAACAAATTGTTGTCAGCCTTGCGCTATGAATTCGGCGGGCATCATGAGAAAAAGTAGACGGAAATTTTCCAATATCGTGTTTCAGGGGTGAATGCTTGTGTAAGAAATGTTTAAAATATACGATCAATCTCTACCCCAATTTACATAAGAGCATTGATCATGTGCTCAAATCGGGTGGCAAATTTTATTTTTCGAATGTCTATGCTGACAGTAGAGTGCTAGACACGGTGCACAATGATTCGGTGCTGTACGGTGAAACTACAGAATTTTTGCTGGATGCGGTAATGAAATGTCCTTTGCACAATATGTAAAGTGCACAACTTGGAAATATAGCTACTACCGGTTGCTGCTAAGTGCGATTGAAAATGGGAAACGAAGTGCGTGACCTTCAATATATGGGGATGGATACTGGCGTTCTGTCTGTCAGATAACGTGTTGTCTTAGAAATGCAACTCCAATATCCTGCCAGCCTTGATATACTTTATAAATTTGATGCGAGGAAAGTGGAGAGCCATGTGTTTTTGTCGAAACCGATGCGACGAGTAGCGCCAAATTGTCGCCGACACAAAAAATGCCTTTCCTAAGGTATATGGAGGGCGGTAAGGAAAAAATGCTGACGGATTCCAGTGCAATTTTGAAATCCATCCGCGAACAATCTGGTAAAGCTTTTTTCAGCGACAACGATGATTTCAATAATTACTGTACAGCGAATACCTTGCTCGATACTGCCATCAATTTATTTTATCTGGAGAAAGAAGATTTAACGCCAGCCAAAAGTGGTTACTTGGCACGCCAGCAATCGCGTATGGCAAGGGGGCCTTACTATCTGCATTTTGCAAGTACAGCGCCTAAATAAACCTCACCTCAGCCCTCTCCTTTTAAATGAAGAGGGAGTTGCTATTCCTTCTCCCTTTTATTCCGCCATTTATACTGGCATCGCTCAAAAGATGGCGATGACTGCTTCTGGTCGGCGTTCAATGGCCAAGTCATTTTCGACTACCATGGCCCAAGCATAGAGGATTTAGAACTGCCCACACCGGATCATGGTGAACAACGCCTACAGCGGCGGCAATAACGGTGTTGAATCGTACTCGACGGGCTTAGAGATATGGGACGGCTTCCCATGCGGTGTGGGCAAGTCATGTTATGCCGCACCCACGGCGGCCTCCGCTCGCTGAAAAACATTACATAGTGTTGACGTCGGTCTAAAGCTGACCAGATAAGCCCATTTGTACCGGTTGAATTTTGACCAGGTTATCCACGTATCCTGCTTAATTTTTAAACGGAGTAAATAGAGGTGATTTCCCTGGTCATGTATGTAAAGATAAGGCGCATTGAGCCAGATAGGTTGAGTTGAATGAAATAAAGCCCAACTTTTTACCGCTCACCACAACCCTTTACTCCATTACCTATTTGCCCACCCCAATCCAATGCTGCCATTCCCGGCTCAATATAGCTCTTGTTCAGGCTCATGCCACATTGAACAAGGCTGGATTTTGCCAGCCGATTCATTTGATAGTATTATAATAAGATATAAGTGGTTCAATAGCCGTCGTAAAGTATCGCCAGGACAAGACGCATTTAGGATTTTTAGTGGCTTAGTAACGTCGTCTTGGTATTGCATGGCAGGCTGTTGGATAGCTTGAAAGAATTGGCGGGCCTCCCCGCATTGCAAGGTGGTGAACCTGGTCAGATCCGGAAGGAAGCAGCCATAACCATTTACTGCAAGTGCCGGGGGCAAGGCTCGCCTCCTTATTCGGAGTTGGAGTGAAATGAAAAAGATCTGTGTACTGATTGGTGCGCTATTGTTAAATGGGAATGTGTGGGCCATAGATGGTGTTTCCGCTGAGATTGGAAGTGGCGACAAAACCAATATGGCGCGTATCGGCGCTCAATGGGATTGGCAAAAGAAGTGGTTTACCGATGGCAACTGGTTGGTGACTGGTTATTGGGAAGCTTCAGCGGGACGTTGGAACGGCCAAAACAGTCCGGGTAATAATCACAACATTACTGATGTCGGTTTTACTCCAGTATTTCGCCTGCAACAAAAAAATCTTTCCGGTTTGGCGCCCTATTTGGAAGCAGGGGTTGGAGTTCATCTGCTTTCGGATATTCATATCAATGCCGACCGTAGATTTAGTACTGCTTTTCAATTCGGCGATCATCTTGGCACAGGCCTGCGTTTCGGGGATCAGAAGCAGTTCGATCTGGGCTATCGTTTTCAGCATCTATCTAATGGTTCAATTAAGCACCCAAATCCAGGCATTAATTTTAGCCAAATTCGCCTTGCCTACCATTTTTGAGGCAACGTAAATTTTGTCAGTAACTTCTGTTCTAGCGCGCAAATGGCGACCTAAGGTCTTCTCGCAATTGGCGGGGCAGAATCATGTCGTGCAGGCATTAAGTAATGCGCTCACACAAAACCGTTTACATCACGCCTATTTGTTCACTGGCACGCGCGGCGTGGGCAAAACCACCATCGCACGTATTTTTGCAAAATCCTTGAATTGTATCAACGGCATTACCGCCACACCGTGTGGAATTTGTAGCGCTTGCACGGAAATCGACAGTGGACGTTTTGTTGATCTCATTGAATTGGATGCGGCGTCTAATACCGGAATTGATAATATGCGCGAAGTACTGGATAACGCGCAGTATCTGCCAACATTGGGACGCTACAAAGTTTATCTGATTGATGAAGTACATATGCTTTCCAAGGCAGCTTTTAACTCGATGTTAAAAACCTTGGAAGAGCCGCCTGCACACGTCAAATTTATTCTTGCCACAACTGACCCGCAAAAAATCCCCGTCACTGTGTTGTCGCGCTGTTTGCAGTTCAATCTGAAACAGTTGCCGCCCGCGTTAATAGTCACACATTTGAAGTATGTGCTGGGGCAGGAAGGCATCACGTTTGAAATCGCAGCGCTGGCATTGCTGGCCCGTGCGGCACAGGGCAGTATGCGCGATGCACTGAGCTTGCTCGATCAAGCCATTGCCTATTCCGATTCCAAAATCGATGAGGCGACGGTTCGTAATATGTTAGGTGCGATTGACCAGAGTTATTTGTATGACGTGTTGCAAACTTTGCTGGCGCGGGACGGAGTCGGTTTACTGCGCATTGCTGACGATATGCAAAGCCGTAGCTTGGCGTTTGATGCTGCCTTGCAAGACTTAGCGACTCTGTTGCACCGTGTTGCTCTGGCGCAGACGGTGCCGCAAGCCATCGCAGAGGATGAGCCGGAGCGAACGCGTTTACTGGAACTGGCGCAGAGTTTTAGCGCAGAGGAAATTCAGTTGTATTATCAGATCGCTATACACGGGCGTAATGAAATTGACCTTGCGCCTGATGAATATGCTGGTTTCACCATGACGTTGTTGCGCATGTTGGCATTCAGGCCAGCTGGCGCCAAGGCGGCGTTGGAACAGCGCACAGCTGAAGTGACAGCGCCGCCGATCGCTCACGTTACCGAGATACCTGCGCCACAGCCGATGCAGCAACCGCAACCTATTCAGACTATTTCGCCTTCAGTCAACCCGGTAGTAATTACTTCTGTGGAGCTTGATTGGAGCACATTATTGGCACAACTGAATGTGCAAGGCATGGCGCGCGAATTGGCGAAGCATTGCACACTGGAAAGTTTTATTGAAGGGCGGTTAACTTTAGTTTTATCGCCGCAGCACAAACACTTGTTGACCAATAAAATGGCCCAGGAAAAATTGCAGGCCGCACTTGCCGACTATTTCGTTCAATCAGTGCGATTGTCGGTTACGTTAGGTGTGAACAACGTGGCTACTCCAGCCGCGGCCGAACAGCAAGTGAAACAGACACGTCAACAGCACGCAGTTGAGGCCATTACGCAAGACCCATTCGTGCGTGAGGCACAGGCACAATTAGGCGCGCAGATACTTGAAGAAACGATTAAATCAATACAATAAGTTAAGGAGGGTATGCACATGATGAAGGGCGGATTGGCCGGGATGATGAAACAAGCCCAGCAGATGCAACAGAATATGAAAAAGGCGCAGGACGACCTGGCTACAGTCGAGGTAGAAGGCCAAGCCGGTTCCGGCATGGTAAAAGTAATTATGACATGTGCCCATGATGTACGTCGCGTAATGCTGGATAACAGTTTGTTATCCGACGATAAGGAAATGCTGGAAGATTTGATCGTCGCGGCAATGAATGATGCGATGAAACAAGTTGCTGCGGTGACCCAACAAAAAATGGGGGGTTTTACAGCGGGCATGAATCTGCCGCCCGGCATGAGTTTGCCGTTCTAAATCCCATACTAATTTTAGTACCTGGATGAACACGCTTTCCAGTCTGGAAGAAATGATAGCCGCCTTGCGCTGCCTGCCCGGTGTTGGACCGAAATCTGCGCAGCGTATGGCATACCACTTGTTGCAACGCGACCAACCAGGCGCATTGCGGCTGGCACGGGCACTAGGACATGCTGTAGAAAGCATCCATCATTGTGCCAAGTGTAATAATTTTTCCGAAGAAGAAATTTGCGCCTTATGCCGTTCGCCCAAGCGTGATGCCAGCCTGTTATGTGTTGTGGAGATGCCGGCAGATTTGCTCATGATGGAACAGGCGCAGTGCTATCGCGGCATGTATTTTGTGCTGATGGGACGGCTTTCTCCACTGGATGGCATCGGCCCGCGTGAATTGCACCTTGAACGGCTGGTTAAGCGGGCACAGGAAAATACATGCGAAGTGATACTCGCCACTAATTTCACCGTCGAAGGTGATGCCACTGCACACTACATTACTATCTTGCTCTGTGCGCAGGGCATCAAAGTGTCGCGCATCGCGCGTGGGCTGCCAGTGGGTGGCGAACTGGAACATGTGGATAGCGGTACGCTGGCGCAAGCCGTGCTGGAAAGGCGAGAGGTTACGGGATGAACGAACAGGTAAAGCAACCAGAACAACAAGGCGAGCGCTTGCAGAAGGTGTTGGCGCAGATCGGCTTGGGTTCCCGTCGTACTATGGAAGAATGGATTTCTGCTGGGCGCATATCGGTGAACGGAGAAGTGGCGACGCTGGGTATGCGTGTGACCGAAGATGACACAGTACGTGCCGACAAGCGCATTGTTAACATTAGAACAAGTAACAATAATTTGCCCCGTGTATTGCTGTATCACAAGCAGGAAGGCGAGATTGTTAGTCGCGATGATCCGGAAAAGCGTGCAAACGTGTTCGACAAATTACCTAAGTTGCGAGGCATGAAATGGATTGCCATTGGACGGCTCGATTTTAATACCAGTGGGCTGTTGATTTTTACGACCTCTGGTGATCTGGCTAACCGATTAATGCACCCGCGCTTCGAAGTAGAACGTGAATACGCTGTGCGCGTGCAGGGCAGTATGACTGATGAGCAGATGGAGCAGATGGTGAAGGAAGGAATCACCTTGGAGGACGGCCCGGTGAAGTTCGAGAGGCTTACCGACGAAGGAGGGGAGGGCTACAACCACTGGTATCGCCTGATGTTGAAGGAAGGACGCAATCGCATTGTGCGTCGTACCTTCGAGGCATTAGGTTTGCCCATAAGCCGTTTAATACGTGTGCGCTTCGGCATCGTTAATTTGCCGCCTCGCTTGAAACGAGGCACGCTGGCAGAACTCGGCACAGGAGAGGTTAGTCAAATTCTTGACTGGGTGGGCATGGAATCAAAACCTGTCACGGAGAAAGTCGCTGAATGGACTGGAAGCAAGGCCGGAAAATTTGATAATGGAATTATGGATGCAGGGCAAAAAAACAAAAAAATAGGCACTGACATAAGCACCGCTCCCCATGGCAAGAAAGACGCACATCGCAGCACAACGCAGTTTAAAAATAAAGTGCGCCCCTGAAAAAGGCGCCAAACTCTGATTGCCAGTAAGTGACCATGCAACGGCAATTTAATCTTCAACCTTCC
>JBKJQT010000397.1:0-4270 GCA_046593855.1 Candidatus Nitrotoga sp.
CCGCAATGCAGGAACTCGAACGACAACTGTCGCAGGTGGAAGCGAAACTTTCCGCGTTGCAACAGCTTCAAAATCAGGTCGATAACGACAAAAATCTGAAACAGTGGTTATCCAAACATCAATTAGACCACCTGCCGCGCCTGTGGCAATCCATCGGTATTGAGGCAGGCTGGGAAGATGCACTGGAAGCCGTTTTGCGCGAACGACTCAATGCGCTAGCCCTACCCCACCTGGATGATGCTGTGCGTTGGAGTGATGCACCACCGGCCAGGCTAGCTATATTCGCAGCGGACGGAGCGCATAATTTCGAAGCCCAACAAGATATTGGGCTGACTCCGCTGGGGCAGTTCGTAACCTACCATGATCCACAGGCTGCGCCCGTGGTGACAGACTGGTTGTCTGGTGTGTATGTCACGGAAACGCTGGCACTGGGTTTAAATTTGCGTGAACAATTGCCTGCCACTGCCTGGTTAGTAACCCCGCAGGGACACCTAATTGGCGCGCATAGCGTGCTGTTCCACGCTCCGGACAACCAAGTGCATGGCGTGCTGGCGCGGCAACGTGAAATTGAGCATTTGCAGGAGTCAACACAACAACAGGCAAAATCATTGGATCAAGGCAAACACCAGGCAGCGCTAGCGGAGGAAACCTACCACACTATCGAAAGCCGCATTGCGCACTTGCGCGCGGCAAACAGCGAATTACAACAACGCCAACATGGAATGCAGGTTCAGATTCTAAAATTAACTCAGGCCAACGAACGCAGCCACGAGCGCGCTGCACAAATTGCGCGCGAATTGCAAGAGCTGGCCGAACAATTTGCAGATGAACAATATCAGCATCAGGAAATCGCTGAGCGCATGGGCATTCTGCGCGAAAATATTGCGACACAGCAGATAGCGGGGGAACAGGTGAGGCTGCAAGCTACCGTTCAAGAATCTACGCTGCGTCAGCAGCGCGAACGCTCACAAAAAACGCAGCACGAACTGCAGGAAGCTCGCTTTTTTCTCAAAACTTGCACGGTAAAAATCGCCGATCTAAAGCACAGTTTTAAACAAATCGAGTTGACGCTGGCGCAGTTAGAACAAACTTTGATACAAAACCATGACGAGTTAGACCATATAGAAGACGGCACTAGCAAGCAACAATTGGAGGAAGCACTGCAACAGCGTCAAGCGCGCGAACAGGCGCTGGCTGAGACGCGCAACATACTAGAACAAACCACCAGTAATCTGAACCGACTGGAACAAGAGCGCCTGACCAGCGAACAAAAACTACATCCTCTACGTGAAAAACTCAGCGAGTTGTCGCTCAAGGAACAGGAAGCACGTCTGCAATATGAACAATGGGCAGAACAATTGCGAAATGTGGAGGAAAAAACACTGCTCTCCCTGTTAGAAGGCGGCAATATTAAACTGAATGTATTACAGAACGAATTAGATCGCCTGAACAGCGACATAACTGGGTTGGGCGCGGTAAATCAGGCGGCGCTCGAGGAATTAAATGCGGCGCAGGAACGCAAAACATATCTAGATGTTCAAGCAAAAGATTTGACCGAGGCGATGGATACGCTAAGAGGAGCAATACGCCGCATTGACAAAGAATCGCGTGATTTATTGATGAGCACTTACAATGAAGTAAATCGCCATTTAGCAGAAATGTTCCCCGTGCTGTTTGGCGGTGGCGAAGCGCGCCTGGTGCTAACTGGGGATGAAATACTGGATAGCGGGGTGCAGGTGATGGCCCAACCTCCGGGCAAAAAAAATGCCTCAATTCACTTGTTATCAGGCGGCGAAAAAGCATTAACTGCGATTGCGCTGGTATTCTCGATGTTCCAGCTTAACCCCGCGCCTTTCTGCCTGTTGGACGAAGTTGATGCCCCACTGGATGACACCAACACCGAACGATTGTGCAAGCTGATCCAGAAAATGGCACAGCACACCCAATTCATCTTCATCAGCCACAACAAGATCACTATGGAATTAGCGCAGCAACTGGTTGGCGTAACCATGCAGGAACGCGGCGTATCGCATGTGGTGGCAGTAGACATTGAAGAAGCCCTACGCCTGCGGGACGACAGCACAATAACCACATAGCATTGCTATGTGTGTTACCCGACAAAGCCTTACATATACATTAACTAATGTAACCGTAAAATTTTATCAAACTCTCTTTACGTACATAAGGTTAACCACGCCGTGTATTTCGCCCACGACTAGCGGTGGCGCTTTCCATCCATTTCTTTATGCGGTTGGCATCACCAACGCGCGTATTCTTCCCTTGTGAATCCAAGAGTACGATGATCACCGGGCGGTGCATAATATGAGCATGCATTACTAGACAGCGCCCTGCCTCATTGATGTAGCCAGTTTTACTCACCCCAATATTCCAAGATGCATTTTTCACCAACGGATTGGTATTTCCAAAACGCAGTGGGGGAAATCCAGGTATCGCAACCAAATGCGACGCCGTAGTGCTGTATTTATGAATGAGCTTATAGTGTTGTGCTGCAATCAACATTTTTACCAAGTCCTGCGCAGTGGAAGTATTACCACTGTTCAAACCAGTCGCATCACGAAAATGGGTTTTCACCATACCCAGTTCGAGCGCCTTTGCATTCATCATCTCCACGGCTGCACTGGTGCCGCCCGGATAAGTACGCGCTAATGCAGCCGCCGCACGATTCTCAGAAGACATCAGCGCCAGATTGAGCAATTCGCCACGTGTCAGTGTCATGCCAATGCGCATACGCGAATGACTGCCTTTGAGAATATCAAAATCAAATACGCTGATGGTAATTTTTTCTTCCAACGGCAACTCTGCGTCCAGCACCACCATCGCAGTCATCAACTTGGTAATGGACGCAATAGGTACTATGGCATTCGCATTTTTGCTATACAGGGGACGCTGTTCCTGTTCGTCGTAAATCAATGCAATTGATGAACTTAATTTGGGCGAAGAAGTGTACTTCAACACCGTCGAAGTCAGATCGTCAACCTGTTTTTGGGTAATTGCCTTATCAGGTGCCGCCTGCACAACTAGTGCTGGCATTAGCAGTAGCACCAGCATCATGAGTTTTTTGCACATATCTTCTCCATCAGGGAAAACTACTAAGCGGAGCATACCGCAACATAACAATAAATCAAAGGGAAAGACTCTAATAATATCAAATGAGTCTGATGACCGATCGTATTTCCAACTAGGCATGGGTCTAAACAGCTGTGTTCCTGAATCAACCACTTATACATGGTGCATCTACATGAACAAAAGCATGGCTTCAAACCTTAACTCAAGTTAAGTGTTTTCTGGAAGGAAGCCGATACCAGCCCTTGACACAAATCAGGGGGTGGCGTCCGACTGACTCCTAGACAATACCACTATCCTCAATTTCCATAATATCAACAATAACCCAAGCAACGCCGCCACGGCGCTAAACGAATACATCACGCTAGCACCCCAGTGCTCCCATAGCGGGCCACTCAATAATCCACCAATCATGCCGCCCGCGCCGTACGTAATACTACCAAACAGCGCCTGCCCCTTGGACTGATGCCGCCCTCGAAAAAACTGGTGTACCAACGCCATAGCCACCGCATGAAAGGAACCAAAAGTAGCGGCATGTAATACTTGCGCAAACAACATCAACGACAAAAAGTCCACTCCCCAACCAATCAATAAAAAACGTAGCACTGCACCAGCAAAACTTACAATCATAATTTTCGGCAATGTGAAGCGTAACATGAGCCACGGCATGGCGAAAAATACTGCTATCTCGCAGATTACTCCCAGTGCCCACAGCCAACCAACCGCGCTTTTCGAGTAATCATTCTCCACCAGATAAATCGAATAAAAAATGTAATAAGGCCCATGCGCCAGAGCCATCAGGAAACATGCACCAAACAATATCAACACTTGTGGTTGCAATACCAAACGTAGAATGGGTTGGCTGTCAGTGTGGTGCGCCAACACTTCTGTGGGTGGAATCTGACGGGCGAACAACAAAACGCCTAGTTTGATCGCCACACCTACCCACAATATCCAAGCGATAGCGATGTAGTCAAACGCATAGCCCAGCCCCAATACCGCCACAATAAAGCCAACTGAACCCCAAGAACGAATACGGCCATAGCGCGCAGTGTGCTTACCCAAATAGGTCAGCGTAGTCGCTTCCACCAGCGGCATGGAAGCACTCCAGAAAAAGCTCATCACCATCATGACCAGCAACAAGCCGAAGAATTCAGTCGTGAAAAATACCCCCAAATAACTGAGA
>JBKJQT010000211.1:0-6104 GCA_046593855.1 Candidatus Nitrotoga sp.
GGTAATAAACGAAAGATGAAGCGATTCCAGACTGTAGTAAAAAAACCCTCGTTGGATAATATGCCAATATCGGCATAGAGATGGCTGTGACGACGCGTCTCAAATAGCGCCAATACATACCTCCGCAGTGCGGCAGCATATTCAGGATGCATCCTCAGCAAAGTAATCAAAGCGCGTAAATTTGTCGTAGCCACCTCACCAACATTGGGATTTTTCGGCCGAATGCTGTCGACAAGTTCGATCAATAGAACTGGATCAGTCTCCTCGGGAATTGCATATATTTTTTTGAGTACAGCTTCCATTCATTTCGATCCAGGTAAAGGTAGGTAGCTTGGTGAGCAAGCTGCATTTTTTTGGCCAAACATTTTCATACCATCTATTCATCTGTGATTTCTCCAAGGCTGGAGTGCACACCGCATTTGGACTGATCTATTGATGCAATACATCAAACCAGATTTTAGCTACAGCCAACACAAATAGGATAGCAACCCCGACATCGCATAGTCTCCACAAGCGATTTTTCGATGGAAGGTCAAATACATTGAGAGTCAAATGATGGGAAGATGTTCAGTAATCTTAAATAAGTGCAAATTCGTCAAATAATTTTCTTTCTTAATTTAATCTATTGCCACTTGTTGCTACCAGGTCTAACTATTGGCTGGATTCGTGTGAAGCAAAATATCTGATTCATCTAGGCACAGATCCGCGTTTTAATCCAACTGCCTTCTTTTGTGGCGCGGGTTCCTTCGTTTTCTGGATAAGCCGTCCGCAATCACTATCGAGACCTGGTCCAGTTTCAATAAGGGGAATTAGAGCGAGCAGCGGATTAATTAAGCCGAGTAGTACCGCGCCTAGGCCGCGCTCAGCAAGCTTGACCTTGTCCAGTTGCACCTCAGGTTTGGCTAACGTTCCGCGTATATGAATGGGACCGCGCAATGAAATCGGGCTTTTATCTTTTGGTTGCGGATTTAGCGTCAAATCCAGCGTTTCCTTGCCAAAATCGATAGTACCCGTACCACCAATATTGGTATCTACCGTATCGAGGATCAGCGCATTGGCCACCATCACGCCATTCTTGACGCCAAAATCGGCGACGCCGCAACGGATTTGTGTGGGCTGATCACCCTTCACCTTAAAACTAAGCCATTCCCACAAATCCAGACCAATTATTTCAATCATCTCATTACTGATCTCACCTCCTGCGATGACAAGACCGAGCTTGCCATTTGAGGTTGCCAGCATATGCGCCACTGAGTTGCCCTTCCCAGTTATATCGAATGCGCCATTGATCTCGCCGATACTTGCCTTAGATAAATCAACCGTCGGAAATAACTTACCCAGCAAAAGTTTTTTTGCTTGTACTTTAGCATGTGCCCGGATCGGATCCTCTTGTCCATCGAGCGAAACCACGGCGACGAGATTACCGCCAGCCAAGCCAAAGTTAAGCGGATTAAGCGTCAGCACTGAGTCCCGAAGTTTCAGATGGACTACCAGATCTTCGATGGGCAGCGCCTTGGCGCGACGGATGGATTTTGCGCGCAGTTTTACGTCCGCATCCATGGTACTCCAGCGGTCAGTCTTGAACGGCTCATCAGGCAACACGCGAACATTGGCTGAGATCGCTGCCGGCTGGCCAGACGGCGAAGCGGGAAGTTTTTCGGTCTTTACGACACTATCCTGTCTGGCACCGATCAGTGGGCCTAAATCAGCCAAATCGAGTACCTTGGAAACCAGTTCGCCTTGCATAGATGGACGTTTACCCTCGGTATCGACCTGTAGCGTGCCAGCAATGTCACTCTTGCCTGTCGTGCCCCCAAAATTTTCATAACGCCACTTGTGCTCGCTGTGCATCAGACGGCCATTGGTCGAATAGGCGGGAGTTTCTGGAAGCACGATGCCAATCAATGGAAAAAGATCTGCGAGACTATCGCCACGCAAGATAAGATTCAGATCGATCGCAGAAATTTTGGTCAAGCCGGTAATCGTTCCATCGGCCTGCGCGGCAGTATGTCCTATTTTGGCGTCGATCTTCAACGGGTAGGGCATTGCTTCATCGCGCAGGGCTAGCACCGGCCCCCCCGTACCATGCACCACAAGCGGAAGACCTTGGTACTGCCCCTTGGCACTGAACACAATGCCCGCTTTAGCCGGGCCAGCTTGTTGCTCACCACCTTGCGTTGAAATTTCTGACTGAATACTGATCATTTTCACAGGATCGTCATAAGAGAATCGCCCGTGATCAAGTAGGATATGGTCAATATGGATGCGTGAATCCTCGTCTTTCTGATCATGGTCAAGCAACCAATTCTTCCGGCCATCTGCGCTCTGCTCCAGGAAAACTATTGGGCGCTCAAGGCGTACTTCGGGCAAAACCACGTTTTTCATTAACAACTCTGACAAATCAATTGTGAATTCGACGCCATCAACTGCAACCATTTGTTTTTCTTTGGCCCATGGCGGATTGGCAAACGTGATGCGTTCAGCACGAAAGGAGGGGCGTGGCCAAGCAAGATGAGCTGACAAATTACCATTGATTATCAATTGACGACCCGTCTTTTCCGTGGCCATGCGCTCTATCGGCCCACGCAACCAGTTCCAATTGAAAAACGCAATAATCAGAACGATCAACAGGGTTACCACGAGCAAAAAGCCGCCGACCCATTTCAACAAACGGCGCAACATCATGAATGGCTGTCCATTGGATTTCATCATGCACCTCTATAAAAACATTACACTTTTAAAAAACTCCAAAAAAATATTTAATCAAATACTTTGGTTCGGATGCAATCTGAAGCCCACATTAATCAAAGCCGCAAGCATGCTTATGCGCGAACATCACCTAACCGCACCTCAACAGTATGCGGCTCACAATCATTAACCAGAGCAATGACCAAATCGTGCTGTACAACGCCGTCTATGGTCACACCGGGCGCATTGACTGTATCGTCGGCCTGAACGATGGTGATGTGATAATCCGTCTCTCGATAACGGTAATTCACCGTGAAAGTCTTCCAGTCCGCAGGAAGGCATGGTGCGAAACGCAATTTGTCAACCTCCAGCGTTAAGCCCAGGAGCGTTTCCAGGATCAATCGGTAAAGCCAGCCGGCAGATCCTGTATACCAGGACCATCCACCGCGGCCGGTATGCGGCGAGACGGCATACACATCGGCTGCGACAACATACGGTTCCGTCTTGTATAGCGCTACCGCCTCTGGCGTTTGAGCATGGTTCACCGGGTTGATCATCGCCAATAGTTCCCACGCACGCTGGCGATCTCCCAATGCAGCGAACGCCATCGTCGCCCAGATGGCCGCATGCGTATACTGTCCACCGTTCTCACGAACACCGGGGACGTAACCTTTGATGTAGCCGGGATTCAATGGCGATTGGTCGAAAGGTGGATCCAGCAGTTGAATAATCCCAGCATCCCGTCTTACCAAATGCTCGCTCACCGCTTCCATGGCTTGCCGTTGACGCTTGTCGGCGCCTGCTCCGGACAGCACGGACCAGCTTTGTGCAATCGAATCAATCCGACATTCAGGATTGGAGGAAGAACCCAACGGGCTGCCATCATCAAAGAAAGCACGGAGATACCATTGACCATCCCAGCCGTGCAGCTCAATATTTTGGCGAAGACGGGCGGCTTCTTTTTCGCAGCGCTCGACAAAAGTCGTATCGCCAAACTTTGCAGCGACGTCAGCAAATTTAATGAGCACGTCATACAAAAAGAAAGCTAGCCATACGCTTTCGCCCCTACCGTGGATACCAACCAGATTCATTCCGTCATTCCAGTCTCCGGCACCCATCAGCGGGAGTCCATGTTCGCCGAATCGCAGGCCATGAACGATCGCACGCACGCAATGCTCATACAAAGTCGCGGCCTGCTCGGAGTGGACAGGCAGGTCGTAATATGAGTCTTCTTCAGCGTGAACCAAACGACCCTCAAGGAAAGACACGGATTCATCCAGCACGCCCATATCGCCCGTAGCTGTAATATAACGACACGTTACCAGAGGCAGCCAGAGATAATCATCTGAGCAGCGTGTGCGCACACCACGGCCCATTGGAGGGTGCCACCAATGTTGGACGTCACCTTCAATGAATTGACGCGCTGCACAACGAAGTAAATGCTCGCGCACTAGAACAGGTTCAGCATGGACGAGCGCCATAGCATCCTGCAACTGATCACGGAAGCCAAATGCCCCTCCCGACTGATAATAACCGCTACGCCCCCACATTCGGCAAGCCAAAATCTGGTATACGAGCCAACCGTTCGTCAGGAGATTAATGGACGGGTCGGGTGTTTGCACCTGAACGGCACCCAATGTACGCTGCCAGTAATGCTGCACTTTCTCTAATGCATTGTGCGCCGCGATCGAACCGCGGAAACGTCGCACCAGCGTCTGGGCATCGTCAGCATCACGGCCAAGACCAAGTCGGAAAACAGTTTCATGCGTCTGGCCCTCATCCAGCTCGAAAGATACCCGGAGGGCACCACAGGGATCCAGCGCCGGACCAACTCGACCCGAGAGTTCCGCCCACGCCATCGCAGCCGGATTATTAAGCCCACCGTTACGGCCAATGAACTCGGTTCGATCCCCCGTCACGCTACGCGTGGCATCGTCAGTGTCGAAGAAAGCAACCCGTCCTGCAAAATCGTTGTTATATGGATTGCGTGCGAGCAGAACTCCGCTACGGGGATCGATCGCGGTGATCACGTGCATGCCAGTTTTCTCCCGCAAATCACCCAACACCCATTCGGTATATCCGGTCACGGAAAGCTGACGTGGTCGAGCGGAATCATTACGAACTTTCAGCATCGTAAATTTAACTGATGCATCCAATGCAACGAATATCCACAGCTCCGAATGAATGCCGCCCTCGCTATGTTCGAAGACGCTATAACCGAACCCGTGCCGTGTAATGTATGGCGTTACACCACATTTTGGTAAGGGTGTTGGCGACCAAAAATTGCCACTCTCTTCGTCGCGGAGATAGAAGGCCTCTCCCCCTCCATCACTCACGGGATCATTGCGCCAAGGTGTCAGCCGAAATTCGTGCGCATTCTCGCCCCAAGTATAGGCTTGACCGCTTTCAGAAATCACCGTTCCAAAGTGCGGATTAGCCAGCACATTTGACCACGGTGCAGGGGTCATTTGACCAAGTCCGGTGGTGATAACATATTCGCGGCCGTCCTCGGAAAACCCGCCGATGCCATTATCGAAGAGCAGCTGCGAGCGTGGCAACTCAACCATTCGCTTGGAATCAGAACGCCGGATCGGCGCCGATCCAGTAAGTGCAACGGGCAACTCCGCAGGGATACGACGGGTAACCTGGTCTGCCAGACTACCCTTGCTATCAACAATGATCACGCGTGCGACTGTTTGCAGCAATATCCTATCCTCAGGGGCAATTTGCTCTCCGCGATGAATGAAGATGCCTCCCGGACAATCGAGCATATGTGCCTCGACACTACTGGAAACCAGTCCCATTACCTGCTCTTGCAATATTTGCCGGTAACCGGAGTGATCTTCATTCCAGATTATCAGATCAACCGCCAGGCCTTTAAGACGCCAATATGCATGCGCTGCCACCACTTTCCGCACTAACTCAATGTTGGCCGGATCGCCAATCTGTAGCAGCACGATTGGGAGGTCGCCAGATATAGCGTACCCCCACAAGCCCGATTGACCGCGCCGATTGTTTCGCAGCACGCTGGTATCGGCACGCAATGAAGCGTTGGCAAAGAGCACCGAACCGGCCAGACGGCAAAATAATTGTGCATTGGCCTCGCTCGCATTGAGTTGCCGCAACATCACCAGACTGTGGGTTCGCGCCAGATCGAAAACACGATTTGCCAAGTGAGGATCCTGGTATTTATCGATCAGGTTTAATGCGGCAAGGCGAGAATCGCCGACTCCGGTAACGATGTCGATCGTAGCGCATTCACCGGGACCAATGGACAATCGTTTCCGAATCGCCACGATTGGATCCAAAACCGAGCCGGCGCTACCCGAAAGTGACGCCGAATCAGTCATCGCATAGGGAGCAGCAACGGTGTTTCCACGTCCGACAAAACGCATGCGGTCCGTCTCATAAGAGAC
>JBKJQT010000260.1:0-4171 GCA_046593855.1 Candidatus Nitrotoga sp.
CAAGATCGTTTAGAAATATGGTTGGATAAACAATTTGAACGGTTACACGTTCGTTATAAAAAAACCCTGCACGGCACACTCAACTTCGTCACGGTAATAGCAATATTAGCGTTGGTGGTAATGGGTGGAATTTATTTTCTCTACACCACCTCGATGTCTGAACTCGCTCCACAAGAAGACCAAGGTGTGCTGATTGCAGCCTCTTTTAATGCGCCAGATGCGACACTACAGCAACGAGAAATATTTGGTGAACAAATTCAGAAAATTTTCAAAGCTCACTCGGAAACAGATCACATTTTCCAGCTAAATATGCCGACACAGGTTATCACCGGCATGGTACTCAAGCCCTGGAATGAGCGTGCTAAAACTTCCATGCAGCTACAACCCGAAGTACAAAAAGAATTGGCAGAAATCGCCGGCTCGCAGAATGCTCTTTTCCCGCCACCTCCGCTACCCGGTGCACGCGGCTTGCCAATTCAATTTGTGATTACTACCACAGAACCCTTCTCCAAGCTCTTTGATGTCTCCCAGAAATTCTTGCAAGAAGCTCAGAAAACAGGGGAATTTATTTTTGTACAGTCAGATTTACGCATTGACCTACCACAAACCACGGTTGTTATTGATCGTAATATGGCGTCCCAGCTCGGGCTAAATATGCAAGACATAGGCTCTGGCCTGTCTGCCATGCTCGGCGGTGGATATGTGAACTATTTCGAGCTTGAGGGTCGGTCTTATAAAGTTATTCCTCAGGTAGCACAGCGTTTCCGCCTTAATACAGATCAACTCACACACTATTATCTGCGTACCGCAAGCGGACAGATGGTGCCACTATCCACCGTGGCTCATCTGAAAACCAGTACCGAACCAGAAACCATCAATCACTTTCAGCAACAAAATATGGCGACCATACAAGGGGTGGCTTTTCCTACTATCTCGCAAGGTCAGGCACTGGAAAGACTTAAAACTTTAGCGCAGGAAACCTTACCTACCGGATACAGCTACGACTATTCTGGCCCCTCACGACAATTTATACAAGAGTCGGGCGGACTCTTACTTACCTTTTTCTTTGCTATTGTTATTATTTTCCTGGCACTTGCAGCTCAATTTGAGAGCTTCCGCGACCCTCTTATTATTTTAGTGTCTGTGCCCATGTCTATTGCAGGAGCATTAATTTTTATCAATCTCGGCATTGGACATACCAAGCTCAATATTTACACTGAAGTTGGCTTAGTAACACTCATTGCTCTTATCTCAAAACATGGAATTTTGATTGTGGAGTTCGCCAATAATTTGCAACAAACGGGATTGAGCAAGCGTGATGCCATTGAAAAGGCTGCTGGTTTACGTCTGCGCCCGATACTAATGACAACTGCCGCCATGGTACTGGGTGTTTTGCCGCTTATCACAGCCAGCGGTGCCGGAGCAGTGAGCCGCTTTAATATGGGCTTAGTTATCGCCAGCGGCTTATCGATAGGCACATTGTTTACCCTGTTTGTTGTACCTGGGATGTATATGTTACTTGCTGCTCATCGGAATCATGAAGCAATCGTACCTAAGCCAAATGCCCAAACTTAAAGGGCTCTATGTAATTCGTAGTGAGGCCGCAGTTTTTCCAGAATAATCGCGTGCGAACTGCCAAGCCACGCGACCGCTGCGCGACGCGCGCATCATCGACCACTGCAGCGCTTCACGACGAATCACGTCGTGCCAGTCCTTGAGATCGACGCCGAACACACCCAGCCAGTGTCGCACGATCTGCAGATAAGCTTCCTGGTTAAAACTGTAGAATGACACCCACAGGCCGAAACGATCCGATAACGAAACTTTCTCTTCTACAGATTCCCCGGGATGTAGCTCACCGTCGTCACCGTGTGTCATCTGTAGGTTCTCGGAGAAGTACTCCGGCATAAGGTGGCGACGATTGCTGGTGGCATAAATCAGCACATTATCTGGCACGGAAGCGAAGCTGCCATCGAGTACCGTCTTAAGCGCCTTAAAACCCGGCTCACCGTCTTCGAAGCTCAGATCGTCGCAGAAGATGATGAAGCGCTCGGAGCGCTCATGCACTAGATCGACAATGTGTGGCAAATCGACAAGATCGGTCTTGTCGACCTCAATCACGCGCAGACCTTCAGCCGAGTATTCCGTTAGCATAGCCCGGACAATGGAACTCTTACCCGTGCCGCGCGCTCCGGTCAACAATACATTATTAGCGCGCTGGCCGCATACGAACTGGCGCGTGTTGTCGTCAACGCGCTTCTTCTGATCGTCGATATCCTTCAGGTCAGACAGATGAATGGGCTGCAAAACGTGCAGCGGCTCCAGCCAGCCACGGGCCTGATGCGTGCGCCAGCGCTGGGCCAACGCGCTCCAATCGGGCATCGGAGGCGCCGGTTGCAGGATCGCTTCAAAGAGCGACATGAGATGCTCGGCGCGCACGACCAATCGCTCGATATCATTGGGGATCATTGGCTTTTCTCCTTGTTCCGGCTTGTCGTATCAATGCTCAAGACCACAGCGCCTACGTGGCGGTGCTCGAACGTTCCTTTCGGCCAAGTTGCCCACACAATCCCCAGCAACAAATACAACACTATAAATGCCTCCAGCAAAATAACCCACAGCCCGTCCATAAGCGCTCCACTGCTTAAACAATTCAAACGCAACCCAGCGTATATTTAATCCGTCATTCTGGTTTTTTAATTATATGTTACATAATGCTATTTCAATGCTACCCCTCAATGGATGGACACTACAGGGACAGCAATCATAAAATTGCCGGATTTACCCACCGAAAATCGGCTATTTCTAAGGCACTGGATCGAGGCCTTGCAAGACAAATTATTTGCATCATGGTTGATTATTTTCGAACTGTCCCATGCGTGCCCCACAAAAGAAAAAGCACTTAGAGGTTAGTCTCTAAGTGCCTGTATTATTTGGGGTGACTGATGGGGCTCGAACCCACGACAACCGGAATCACAATCCGGGGCTCTACCAACTGAGCTACAGCCACCACGGGGTAAAACATCAACAAGATGTGTCGTTGGCGTGCCCGACAGGAATCGAACCTGTAACCCCCAGCTTAGAAGGCTGGTGCTCTATCCGGTTGAGCTACGGGCACAATTTCCTGTGGAGCCATTCGACTCTGTACCACTAAGATATACTGGTCGGGGTGGAGAGATTCGAACTCCCGACATCCTGCTCCCAAAGCAGGACGGCAGTTTAACTCATCGCTCTGTATATTAGCAAATAAATAAAAATTTTGTCTAATATGATGTTTACTTTTTGCACCGCTGGAAGCCCCGCCAGTGCTGGAGCATTTATTTAAATTAGACAGAATTTCTATCCACAATTATCCCAAATGGGTATCTTCGTAATACTGTGCGAAAACGCGGAACAGGCACACACAGCAATGGAAAAAGCTAGTGCATGAGTCGAGGGCAAGCGCTTTCACTACCCCTATCAGGCTGGTATGTATTTGGGGCTAAAGCAGCCAATTATATTTAAACTACAAAACGCGACATTATGGAGTTTATGAGATATTATTAACGACAATAGACATTGTCTGAAACTTACAATGCATACAAAATGCGACAACAAGACCTCTATCTGAACCAAGAACTCTCGCCCGCCGAACGCCGGGCAGCGCAACGCCGAGTGCTAAAGGGCGAACTTCACCGTATCGCCCCCGGCGTATTCACGCCCTTGACTGAAGAACAGTGGCCCGGCCTGCTCCAGCGCGAAAAGCTGCGTTTCTTGGCATCGCAGTTTCCCAACACCATAGTCGGCTACCGTAGCGCTTTCGAGGGCATGGCCGGACGCGACGAGGTGATCTTCCTGAACTCATCCTACAACCGCAGCCACGAATATCCCGGCCTGACGGTAGCTCTGATCAAAGGCGTTGGTCCGCAGGCTGGCGACCAGCCTATCAGCGGCAAAAGAATCTACTTCCCCAGCCTTCCCCGCATGATGCTTGAAAACCTGAGCATCGACCGTCATCCGCTGCATCGTTGCGCCCCAATTGTCGAAGTTGAAAAACGTCTCACCATGATCTGCGAATCGCGTGACGAAAGCCATCTCAACTCTCTGCGCGACGAGGCGCGCCAACTCGGGCCGTTGCTTGGCCTTACGCGCGAATTCGAGAAACTCGATAAACTGATCAGCACCATTCTAG
>JBKJQT010000062.1:0-2910 GCA_046593855.1 Candidatus Nitrotoga sp.
GTTTAACTGCTATTTATTGCCAGAGTGGCCAAATTTAATCTCACTAATTGCTTGCGTTATTTGAGTGTATTGAATATACTGCAAGGCTTCGCTTCATTGCTGCTTTTGGTTTGCGGCAACCTAACCCAAACGGGTTCCAAGACTGGTCGCTTTCATGCGGATAAAGTTGGAGTAAAAACTAATGATACAAATGCAATCTGTTTTAAGTGTGGCCGACAATACTGGCGCACGTTCTGTCATGTGCATCAAAGTATTGGGCGGGTCCAAGCGTCGGTATGCAGCCATTGGAGATGTGATTAAGGTTAGCATAAGAGATGCTGCACCGCGTGCTCGCGTAAAAAAAGGTGAGGTTTACAGTGCTGTGGTGGTACGTACAGCTAAAGGTGTGCGTCGTCCGGATGGTTCTTTGATCAAATTTGATGGTAATGCTGCGGTTTTGCTGAATGCGAAACTTGAGCCCATTGGTACTCGAATTTTTGGCCCGGTTACGCGAGAGTTACGTACTGAACGATTTATGAAAATCGTATCGCTCGCTCCTGAAGTTTTGTAAACGGCGGAAATATTTCATAAGCGACGATATAAAGCAGTCTAAGGAAGGGTTATGCGCAAGATTAAAAAAAATGATGACGTAATTATCATCTCTGGAAGAGACAAAGGTAGTCGTGGTAGTGTGCTGCGCGTGCTTGGCGATCGCTTGCTGGTAAGCGGCGTTAACATGGTTAAAAAGCATCAAAAGCCAAATCCGGTAAAAGGTTTGACTGGAGGTATTGTGGCCATGGAGATATCGATCCATGCCTCCAATGTTGCTATTTATAACGCGACATCAAAAAAGCCTGATCGTGTTGGTGTTAGAGTGCTAGAAGATGGTCGCAAAATGCGGGTCTTTAAGTCGAGCGGCGAAGTGATTGACGCGTAAAGGGGAAATAGCATGGCTCGTCTGTATGAATTTTACAAAGCTTCGGTAGCTCCAGGACTAATGAAACAGTTTGGTTATAAGTCTGTTATGGAAGTGCCACGCATTGAAAAGATCACTCTAAATATGGGAGTGGGTGAGGCAGTGGCAGACAAAAAAGTTATGGAGCATGCTGTTAGTGATATGCAGAAAATTGCTGGGCAGAAGCCAGTGGTGACCAAATCTAAGAAGTCTATCGCAGGTTTTAAAATTCGTGAAAATTATCCTGTTGGGTGCAAAGTTACTTTGCGTAAAGCTCGCATGTATGAATTTCTAGATCGTTTGGTAACGGTGGCTATACCGCGTATCCGCGATTTTCGTGGTATTTCTGCCAAAGCGTTTGACGGTCGTGGCAATTACAATATGGGTGTCAAGGAGCAGATTATTTTCCCAGAGATCGAATATGACAAAATTGATGCATTGCGTGGTATGAATATTACTATTACTACCAGTGCGAAAACTGATGAAGAGGCGCGTGCGCTCCTGCTGGCTTTCAAATTTCCGTTGAAGAACTGAGGGTAAAATGGCTAAAGCAGCTGTCATAAATCGCGAACAAAAGCGTCGCGAAATAGTAAAAAAATACTCCTTAAAGCGTGCTGAGCTGTTAGCAACTTTAGTTAACGTTAAATTGAGTGATGAAGAGCGTTATGTTGCCCGTCAGAAGCTGCAGGCACTTCCAAGAAACTCAAGTCCGGTGCGTTTGCGTAATCGTTGCTCGTTGACTGGGCGACCACGTGGTGTTTTCAGTAAGTTTGGTCTGGGCCGAATTAAGCTACGTGAGTTTGTAATGCGCGGCGAGGTACCTGGTGTAATCAAGGCAAGCTGGTAGGGGTGAATCTATGAGTATGAGTGATCCGATCTCCGACATGCTGACGCGCATTAGAAATGCGCAGATGGCGGAAAAAACAAATGTAAGGATGCCTTCTTCTAAGCTCAAGGTGGCGATTGCCCAAGTGCTGCAAGATGAGGGTTATGTGGAAGGTTATAATGTTTCTACTGTGGGAGGTAAGCCTACCTTGGAAATTGGCCTGAAATATTATGCAGGACGACCAGTGATTGAGAAGATTCAGCGCGTAAGTCGCCCTGGTCTACGTATGTACAAGGGTTGCAATGATATACCTAATGTGATGAACGGTTTGGGTATTGCCATTGTGTCTACCTCAAAAGGGTTGATGACTGACCGCAAGGCACGCGCCAATGGAATCGGTGGCGAAGTGTTGTGTATAGTCGCGTAACGGGGTAATTATGTCTAGAGTCGCTAAAAATCCTATAGCTTTGCCGGCTGGTGTCGAAATAATGCTGGTTGCCAACGAAGTCTCCGTTAAAGGCCCATTGGGGACAATGAAACAGGTGCTGAGCAACGATGTTGTTGTGCAGCATGAGGGTGATGAGTTGTTGTGCAATGCTGGTAATGAATCTGCTAAAGCGGATGCAATGTCGGGCACTGTCCGTGCTCTAATTGCTAATATGGTACAAGGTGTGACCAAGGGTTTCGAGCGTAAGCTGACCTTGGTTGGTGTCGGTTATCGTGCTCAAGCTACTGGTGAAACTCTTAATCTTACTCTTGGTTTTTCCCACCCTGTGGTTTATAAGGTACCTGTTGGTGTTACAGTTTCGACGCCGACACAAACTGAAGTTGTATTAAAAAGCACAAATAAGCAGCAGGTTGGTCAAGTTGCCGCTGAAATTCGCGCGTTCCGTGAGCCTGAGCCTTACAAGGGTAAAGGGGTTCGTTATGCCGAAGAGGTGGTGAAGCTGAAAGAAACTAAGAAAAAATAATTGAGGCGGATAATGTTTATCAAGAATGACGCGCGTCAGCGCAGGGCTCGTAAAACGCGTGCCAAAATTGCTGATCAGAAATCGATTCGTTTGGCAATACGTCGCAGCAATTTACACATCTATGCTCAGGTAATTTCTGCTTGCGGTAGTAAAGTGTTAGTGAGTGCTTCAACTTTAGA
>JBKJQT010000163.1:0-2907 GCA_046593855.1 Candidatus Nitrotoga sp.
GCCAATCTGTTAGGGCAGATCACGCATCTCTTATTCATTCTGCTGGGACTTATTATTGCATTATCCTTGCTTGATCTCACTGCCATACTTGGCACTTTACTTGGTGCAGCAGGTATCGTCGGACTTGCAGTCGGTTTTGCAGTTCGGGATACGGTCGAAAATTACCTTGCCAGTATTTTGCTTAGTTTACGTAATCCATTTGAAGTCAATGATCTTGTCAATATTGATGGAAATGAAGGCAATGTTGTACGACTGACCACGCGTGCAACTATTTTGATTTCACCGGATGGCAATCATATTCGCATTCCTAATTCGACGGTATTTAAGGCTGTTATTATCAATTTTACCCGTAATATAGAGCGCAGATTTCAATTCGATGTGGGAATTGACACTGAGCAGAATTTGCTTGAAGCCCAAGCATTGGCCTTGCAAACTTTAGGTTCAGTCAAAGGTATATTGTCAGAACCCAAGCCATTAGTCACCATAGAAGAACTGGGTAACTCTAGTATCAAATTACGAATTTATGGATGGATTGATCAGACAAACTTTAGTTTCCTGAAAGTTCGCAGTGAATCAATTCGGCAAATAAAACATGCATTTGATCAGGCAAATATCATCATGCCTGAGCCTATCTATCAAGTCAGAATTTTGAATGAATCGAATGACAGTCAAATACGAGAAGGCCAGGTTGAGCAAAGTAGTTCACCTAACATCGAAAAACAGACTAATATGCCTGTTCATGAGGTTACAGATACAAGCCCGGACAATATAATTGAAAAGAAAGTGGCAGAAGAACAAATACAAAGCAATACTGAGAATCTGCTCAATAAGAAATCTTCACTTGAATGATCAAATAATTCTCATGCTTAGTTATGATTATTTGTTTTAGCCCCATTTAGCATATCGCTGATTTTAAAAAATAGTTATAAATTTTAACGCAAAGAAATATTCTAGTTCTAATGAAGCCAAAAAAAAGAAACTGGAATGGTTGAGTAGTTTGTAAATCTTTCCAGTCAGCTCAATAATAGATAATATGAAATGTTGTTGCCTCATGAACCCGAACAGACAATTGAGCCCATAAGGATTTCAATACATTCTAACTTTGAGCATCATTCGTAGTGAGAGAATTGCTGGCCTAGTTAAAGCCACTCCTCGATTCATTGAGCCATTGTTTGATACCCACATGGTTTTCAATTCTATCGCTACACTGCCAGACAAGATGCGTTAAGGCTGCGCCAAAATATACGGCGTGTTGACCTGTTCCACTGCCAATTTCGAGTACTTGACGCACATACTGAAATGGCTGCTGAATCACTTCAAGAATAGGCGATTGATTATTCTTGCAGGCTTGGGAAAAAGGTTTTTGCATGGTTATTAATCCCTGGAATGTCCAATCTTTCTCGAGATTATCAGTAATCTTAATATACTAAAACGCCTCGGCAATCGCTAGTCATTCCATGACGGATTCAAATACCAACTGCAACAGTTAATGTTTATTTGAGAATTTAGCGAGTTCCATATTCAGAAGGAGTTCGCTGTAAACTTCTACTGGTGAGCGGAAGCTGAGAGATTTTCTCGGTCACGTATTTAAACTCCATGCAATAGCGTCGAGTTGTTCTTGTGTGTAGCCGGATAAATCCGCTCCTTTAGGCAGATACTGGTGCAATAATCCGTTGGTGTTCTCATTGAGTCCCCGTTGCCAAGGGCTGTGTGGATCGCAGAAATAAACAGCCACGCCGGTTCGCTCAGTCAGTTGCGCATGTTTGCTATCTCACGTCCTTGGTCGTAGGTGAAGGTTTTGCGCAATTCAGGAGGAATTGCGCTGAGTGCCTCGCTGAAACCATCCAGGGCTGATTGTGCCGTGCCATCGGGCATCTTGGCCAACACCACCATCAAGGTGGTGCGTTCAACTAACGTGCCAACTGCAGAACGGTTCATCGCGCCTTTGATCATATCAGCTTCCCAATACCCTGGAATCAAACGATCCGTCACTTCCGGCGGGCGCAAATGAATACTTTGCATTGCCGCGATGTGGCCACATCCACTGGCAACAAAAGTCTTTGAACGGCGCTTGTCCCGGCTCCAGCGCAAGCAAGCGATCAATTCACGCCGTAGCTCACCTCGCGGCATGGCATAAAGCGTGTGGTAAATCGTCTCATGGCTGACTCGGTGCTCTGAATTGTCCGGGTGCATGCGCTGCAGTGTGCCTGCAATTTGTTCAGGTGACCAATTTCTCTTAAGATATCTCTTCACAATCTCAAATAACTCGTTACCCATTACCAGCTTCAATTCCTTGCGTGGCTTTAATCTTAACCGAATAGCCCGTGCCCCAGCCCGCGACGCAATGTAACCACATTCAGTATCCAGGTTCACTACTGTCCCGTTAACTTTCACACCAAGTGCATCTGGTAATTGTTAGCATTTTTATCTATGAGTGGATCCCCACGCAATAAAGCCATGAGGTCACGTTTTTCAAACAAATTGAGCTGCAATAATCGCAGAATTTGTTGCATGCTTTTGCTCATTTTTGACTGAAATTTGATGAATGCTAATAGCAAATATACGCATACAGCGATCCAAACCTGAGTCATGACTGCATTCTTGCTTGTCCCAACAAAAGTCTTGATTTTCAGATTCTGTTTAATCCATTTGAAGAACAACTCTACCTGCCAGCGTGCCTTATAGATATCAGCAATGGTTTTGGCTGATAGCTTGAAATTGTTGGTTAGAAACACATAATGTTTGCCGGTTTCTTTGTCTCGGTAACCGATACGCCGCAACTGAGTTGGGCATTCTTTTGCTGACTTCAAACCAGTGAACTTGATGATTTGATCACTGCTCAATCCTTTGTACTTCAAGACCGGCTCACGACTGACAACCTTGAATTTAGTGTTGGATTTGAGGCGA
>JBKJQT010000222.1:0-4007 GCA_046593855.1 Candidatus Nitrotoga sp.
GGCAAATCGGCCAGTGCCTTTACCAAACTTGCTGCACTGCGGAACAAGAAGCGCTTGCCCTGCCCGGCGGCGGTGCGCACATCCGCCGTAAAGCGCATCAAATCATCGTAGCTTTCAGCGTCCACCACGCCGCATTGATTATCCTTTAGTAATAGCAAACGCTCCAGCACGCCACGCCGAATATCCGCAAGCAAAAAACGCTCGACGTTATGCGCAGCAATTTGTCCGTGGGTTTTTTCTGCAACGTAATCCGGCAAAAAGCTGTGGCGGTAACCAAACACCGAATCACGCGCAAATTCTGTTTCATGCACCGGCACATCCACACCGTCCACCTTTAGATAATGAATGCTGTCGCGCGTTATACGTCCGCCCTCGAAAAATGCAGGCACCAAAAAGTGCGCGTCAAATGGCCCCAGCTCTGCGGCAATGACATTGGTCTCAACGGGATAGTGACCACGCAACGTTGAATCCGAACGGCTCACCAATACCGAATTAATGTCAGCGTCTGCCAACGCTATTTTGAGATTGCGACATACCTCGCGCGTCACGTCGGCGGCCCGCGTTGCGTCCATGCCGCGAGTGTTGGTCAGCACAAAAAACAGCGGCGCTGTATCGGCCAGTGCCGTCTTGAGCGTTGCAACATCCCATCGCATCAGCAACAGGCAGCCATGCACGGTCTGCGAGCCGGTGGGGTCATCATCAAGAACGATTATTTTAGTTTGGGTCATGGCATTTACGTCCCCGCCAATTCTTGCGCGCGGCGCGCAAGATTCTCACTCGTCAAGCCATTGAAACTCATGATCTCCGCGGGTGAGGCGGTGGTCTCGCCGCGCTTCCAGGCGAATACGTCACGCTTTGGCGCACGCGCGCGCAGCATCACCGGTTCCAGTGCGGCGCTCGGGCCACCGCTCACACCCAGTAGTACGTCAGCGTCGAACATCGCGTTAAAGTGATCGTCGTCAAGAAACAGGTTGTCCGGCTCGGCGCAAGTGTCCCATGCTACATCGGTGGGGCGGTACAGACGACGTGGATTGACCATGGCGACGATCTTCACACCAAAATTGGCGGCCTTGAGCTTTTCTGCGGCCTCGAATACCGGCAGCAGAACCATGTCGCCCACCACGGCGAACACTACGGTCTTGGCACCGGGATGTTGTAATAGCGTGATCGCACCCTCGGTCAGGGCGCAGCGGCTCTGCTCCATCGTGGTACGCACCGGTAGAGGACTCTTCGATGCGGTGATGACGATGCCTTTGTTAAAGCTCTCCAGCGCCCAGGCATAGGCAACCTGAATCATATTGGCATCCACCGGGAACAGCGGAAACACGTTGCCATTGCGCATCATGGCGGCGAAATAAGCTTCGATTTCCGGGCGCTGATGCGTCCAGCCGTTGCGGCCCTGTTCAAGTGCGCCTGCGGTGAACAGCGTAATGGTGCTGGGTGTCTTACGCCGCAACTCGGCCATTGCCTGCGTAACGGTTTGCCAGATCGGCAGGCCGTTGATGGCAAAACTTTCATACGAACACCATAAACTGCGCCCACCAAACAACGACAAAGCTGCCGCTAAGCCGGCGCAGGCATCTTCATTGAGGGGTTCGTAGACCTGACCGTTCGGCGCTTGATGATAAAGCGCATCTTCCGTGGGGTGGCGAATCTTCAACACTTCGTTGATATTGGCCATGCCCGATGCCTCGTTACCATCTGCATTCGTGACGATAAAACGGGGATCTTGCCTGCCTACCGCGCCGACCAGCGCACCCATCGCAGTGGTTGGCACTTTGCTTTCACCCACCGCAAAATCTTGTAGCGGCAGATTAATTAGCGGCGTCAAGGGCAACACGGATTCTGTAACAGAAGTACGCGCAGCAGGACCACCACCGGCACGACTGAAATTGTCACGCACTATCTGCCATGCCTCAGGGGCCAATGCACGACGCTGCAAACCTGTGATTACATCTGTATTTTCAAGGGTATGCTGCGCGTACAAGTTATGCGATTTGGCGCCCAGCGCATGTACGCCCGCGCCCTTTAATTGCTTGATGATAAGGACGGTGAGCTTGCCATCCAGTGCGGATTGCGCGGCGGCGTGCGTTGTTTCCAGCACCGCAGCGGCAAACGCCAGACGCTTTTCAAACGAGAAACGCGTGCTGTCCACAAATGCGCCGCTCTGGTTTGTGTCATCAAACTGTTTGGCATTAATCAAATACACCGCCTCAAAGCTGTGCCCCTTCCAATACGCAATCATGTCTTCATCAGTGAACAGCGACACCATCGCGTGATGTTCCTGGCTATAGCCATTCCAGATCAGCGTCGGCAGGAAATTGGTGACCTTGGGATACGCCACATGAAAGTGCATCATGGCATTCAGTACATAGGGTTCGCCCATGCCGCCATCGCCCACGGTAAAGGGGAATAAGGTGCCGGGATGCAATAAGGCTCCGGCCATGGCGAAGTGCTGCCCCTGTCCCAACGGGCCGGCCGGAGCAAGAATGCCTGGAATCGCGCCAGACAAATGCCCGAGCAAGCCGTGCTTTTCGCGGTAGCGCGCACGTAAATCCTGCACGGTGCGGATGCCCATCTCTTCCAGCGAGCTGTCAATAAACATCGCACTGTAAAAACCCGGCGCATGATGCCCTACTTCGGTAAGGATATTGGTATGACCCAACATCACCAGTGCGGCATAGGCCTCAGCGCTGCTGGCAAAACCGCCGGGGTGGCCGGAGGCCTTGGCAGCGGTCATTTGCAGCGTTAAATAACGTAGCGCGTCGGCCGCCAACAATGTTTGATAGGCCGCGGCCGGGTCATGCGGATTGCTGATGGCGTGCTGCCCGGCGGCGATCACCGGCTGCGCGGAATATTCATCATGCCCCGGCCAGGGCTCGCCGAAATATTGGATACCGGCACAAAAATCAGGGATATTGGACATGGCGGAACTCCTTATAAAATTTGACTTGCAACCATCATATCCCTTGATATATTATTTCACAATACGCAATCGTTTCCACATTATGAAATAACAACACCATGAAAGACTCTTCCACCAGTTCCATCCAGGTCATAGATCGCATGGCGCAGCTCCTCGACGCCATTGCCGCCAACAAGGTGCCTGCCAGCCTGAAGATCCTGTCCGCTGAGACCGGACTGCACCCCTCCACTGCTCACCGCATCCTGGCCGCTCTGGGCAGCCACAATCTGGTAGAACGAACTGAGGCTAACCACTACCAGCTTGGCGTTAAACTGCTAAGTCTGGGCATCCGCGTTCAAGAAGGGGTTGATCTACGCCGCGAGGCCCTGCCTATCATGGAGCTGCTGCGCAGTGCGCTGGGCGAAACGGTGAACCTGACAGTACGCGAAGGCGACGAAGTGGTTTATGTAGAGCGCGTCACCAGCCACAAGATGATTCGCGTAGAACAGGTGATCGGCAGCCGCGCCCCGCTGCACGTCACCGCCGTGGGCAAGCTATTCCTCGCCCACGACGGCCGCACCGCCTGCCTGGCCTATGCGCACCGCACCGGGCTGCCGCGTTATACGCCCAATACAATTTGCTCTCAGACGCGACTGTGGAAAGAAGCGCAACAAGGAAAGATGCAGGGCTATGCGCTGGATAATGAAGAAGCGGAAACAGGTGTCGGCTGCATCGGTGTGCCGGTATTCGATGCAAGCGGCAACATGGTGGCAGGAGTGTCTATTTCAGCGCCGGTCCAGCGCCGCCGTGATGATTGGATTTCTCTGGTAATCGAAGCAGGCAGGCAGCTTTCGGTGCGGCTGGGGTATGCTTAATATTACTGTGTCATAATAAGGATAGGTTGCACAGGAGTTTGTTGCCTTCCACAACGAAGGAGAATCCATGATTGACTTCACCGAACTCAAAAGGAAGTAGCGCGCTACGTGGGCGCTTGGCGAGTATGACCATACCGTGCCGATCAACGCGCTATATGGCCTGCATGAAGCATTGGTGATATTGCAGGAAGAAGGCCTGGAAAATTCATGGGCTCGCCACACGAAAA
>JBKJQT010000264.1:0-6370 GCA_046593855.1 Candidatus Nitrotoga sp.
GAATGGCGAAGGTCTGCAACATCAAGACGGCCACAGTCATCTGGCAGCGGCGACCATTCCTAACTGTGTGTCCTACGACCCAACCTTTGCCTACGAACTGGCGGTGATTATTCAGGATGGCATGCGCCGCATGTATCAGGAACAAGAGGATGTGTTCTATTACCTCACTGTGATGAATGAGAATTATGCACATCCGGCCATGCCGGAGGGTGCGGAGACCGGCATCATCAGGGGCATGTATTTATTTAATGAAGGTAAAGCTCAATCCGCCACGACACCCACAGTGCAACTTCTGGGCAGCGGTACTATTCTGCGCGAAGTTATCGCAGCAGCTGAATTATTGATGAAGGATTTTGGCGTAGCTTCCGACATCTGGAGCGTAACCAGCTTTAATGAATTACGTCGGGATGGACTAGATTGTGAGCGCTGGAACATGCTGCATCCCGAAGCTGCGCCACGCGTGAGCTACGCCGAGCAATGCCTGGGTAAGCGCAAGGGACCTGTCGTTGCAGCAACCGATTACATTAAAAGCTACGCTGACCAGATTCGTGCCTTCTTGCCCGGCAATTACAAAGTGTTGGGCACGGACGGTTTTGGACGCTCGGATACGCGAAAAAAACTACGCCATTTCTTCGAGGTTGATCGTTATTACATAGCAGTCGCCGCGCTGAAAGCGCTGGCTGACGAAGGCACGGTAGCCATGAGCGAAGTCAGCAAGGCTCTCACACTGTACAATATCAATCCCGACAAACCGAATCCAACTACGGTCTGAGCGGGCAGGAGACACGCGTGGCAGAAATCAAACAAGTACTTATGCCGGACATCGGTGATTCCAAAGATGTGCCGGTAATAGAAGTAATGATAAAAGCGGGTGATACGGTCAAGGCTGAGCAGTCCCTGCTTACAGTGGAAACTGACAAGGCTACGATGGATGTACCCGCTCCATTTGATGGAGTGGTGAAAAGTGTTAGCGTTAAGGTGGGCGACAAAATATCGGAAGGCGCACTGATTTTATTGATGGAAACCAATATAGCGGAAACGTCTGCTGTACTTAGCCCCACCACAACACCGGCTCCGGTAAAAGAAGCTGCCAATCCAGCTACCGCAATTCCTGTTACAGCGCCTGCTGCCACGCCCATTGTGACACCAACTGGCTTTCAAAGCAGCCCTACAGGCAAGGCGCATGCCAGTCCGTCCATTCGGCATTTTGCGCGTGAACTGAGGGTTGATCTTACGCGAGTAAAAGGTAGCGGAGAAAAAGGACGCATTACCAAAAATGATGTGCAAAACTTCGTTAAAGCTGCGCTTACACAACCGCAAGGTGGCACGGGTGGCGGTGGTTTGCAAGTATCAGCCATGCCGGTAGTGGATTTTTCCAGGTTCGGTGTCATCGAAACTAAGCCGCTCTCGCGCATTAAGAAACTTTCTGGTGCAAATCTTCATCGCAACTGGGTTTCCATTCCGCACATTACCCAGCACGATGAGGCTGACATCACTGAGATGGAAGTTTTCCGCAAGGAACTGGGCGAAGAATACTCAAAACAGGGAATAAAAATTACTCCGCTGGCCTTCTTGCTCAAGGCTGTGGTGACAGCTATGCAACAATACCCAAATTTCAATTCATCATTAGATGCAAGTGGTGAAAACTTGGTGCTGAAAAAATATTTTCACATCGGCGTGGCAGTGGATACGCCTGATGGCTTGATGGTGCCAGTGTTGCGTGATGTGGATCAAAAGGGCATTGCCCAGCTGGCCAAGGAGTTGGGCGAGATCAGCGCCAAGGCACGGGAGAAAAAACTCCCCGCAACCGCCATGCAAGGTGGCTGTTTCACTATTTCCAGTCTGGGCGGCATCGGCGGAACAGCTTTTACACCTATTATCAATGCGCCAGAAGTGGCTATTCTGGGTGTGTCCAAGGCGAGCATAAAGGCAGTATTCAAAGAGGGTGGATTCGTGCCGCGGCTAATGTTGCCACTGTCGCTGTCATATGATCATCGCGTAATCGATGGTGCGGAGGCAGTGCATTTCACGAGTTATCTTGGAAAAGTATTGTCGGATGTTCGCCGATTGGTGCTATAACCTGTGAACCAAGCCCCCATCGGTATCTTGGGAGGCACGTTCGATCCTATCCATAACGGTCATCTGCGCTTGGCACAGGAAGCGCTGGAGCAATGTGATCTAGCTGCGATACACTTCATTCCCAGCGGTACGCCGCCGCACCGCGCTGCACCGCACGCTAGCGCAGTGCAGCGTCTTGATATGGTCCGTCTGGCATTGCAAGGCAACACGGCATTCGTGCTGGATGAACGCGAAATTTATCGCATCGATCCGTGTTATACGGTGGAAACGCTTACTGCGCTACGTGCCGCGCACGGTATGCAACAGCCGCTGTGTTTGTTGATGGGCGGTGATGCCTTCCTGCTGTTACACTCTTGGCATGAATGGAAAAGCTTGTTTGAACTGTCGCACATAGTGGTCATGCAGCGTGCCGGACTCCCTGTTGGCAGCACCATAAATGGGGCTAATGAGGCTTTGCGCGATGAATACAGGGCACGCCTCGCTCCGTCGCCCCGCATTCTGGTTGATTCACCTGCCGGAGCAATCCTGTTGGCGAATATGCCTGCCCTGGAAATTTCCGCCACTGATATTCGTAAACGTTGTGCCGAACATAAAAACATACATTACCTGCTACCAGACGTCGTAGCCGATTACATTCAATTACATCACCTATATACCTAACACATGCTAACCATTGAAGAAAAAATCCTGGCCGTAGTGACCGCATTGGAAGATATTAAAGCCAATGATATCAGCGTACTCGATACCAGCAAAAAGAGTCAGCTATTCGAACGCATGGTGATCGCCAGCGCCAATTCACCGCGTCAAACCAGGGCTTTAGCTGACCATGTATCCAAGCAACTCAAGCTGCGCGGCGAGCCAGCGCTCAGCATAGAAGGCGAAGAAAGCGGGGAGTGGGTGCTAGTTGATCTCGGCGAAGTGGTCGTGCATATCATGCAGCCTGCAGTGCGTGCTTACTACCAGTTGGAAGAGCTATGGAGCATGAGGCATCTGCCGCCAAAGGCGGCTAGCGAGCCAAAATGAAACTGTGGTTGGTGGCGGTCGGGCACAAGATGCCGGCCTGGATTACCGCAGGCTTCACCGGGTATACCAAGCGCATGACACGCGAGGCCCAAATCGAACTTGTAGAAATAAAGCCGGAGCCGCGAACTACCGGCAAAAGCGTAGCGCAGATGATGGAGGCAGAAGCGCAGCGTATATTAACCGCCTTGCCGAAGGATGTACTGCGCATCGCGTTGGATGAACGTGGCGTTCAGTCCTCCACCAAACAGCTGGCGCAACAAATGCAAGGTTGGTTGGGCAGCGGACAAGATGTGGCCTTCATCATTGGGGGCGCGGATGGCTTGCACGAGTCCGTTAAAAATAGTGCGCAGCAGCTACTGGCGCTGTCGATGATGACACTGCCGCATGGCTTGGTAAGAGTATTACTTGCGGAACAGTTGTATCGCGCCCACAGCTTGTTGCACAATCATCCTTATCATCGTGAATGATGCGGCCAGCTAATACAGGATTTTAAAGAGCCATGATTTCCCACCCACGCATTTATCTCTCCTCGCAAAGCCCGCGTCGCCGAGAACTGCTGAAGCAGATTGGGATTAATTTTGAAACGCTGTTGTTACGTTCTAACTCATCCCGCAAGATGGATGTGGATGAAACTCCGCACACAGATGAGTTACCGGAAGTCTATGTGCGAAGGGTTTGTCAGGAGAAAGTGGATGCCGGATGGAAGTTTTTGCAATTCCGCAATTTACCCCCGCTCCCGGTTCTGGCTGCCGACACCAGCGTTATTCTGGACGGCAAGATTATTGGCAAGCCACAAAGTCGTGAACAGACTTCGGCCACTCTGCGTGCTCTTTCCGGACGTCAACACCAAGTATTGAGTGCCGTCGCAGTTACATTCGAAGAACGTACGGAAATACGTTTGTCGGTCAGTGCAGTTACTATTGCCACACTTAGCGAAGAGCGCATACGGCGCTACATTCTCACCAGCGAGCCACTAGATAAAGCTGGCGCGTATGCCATCCAAGGTTACGCTGCGGCATTCATACAACACATAGACGGCAGCTACTCAGGTGTAATGGGCCTACCCCTGTTTGAAACGGCTGAGCTGCTGCAAATATTCGGTTATCCCATTCTGTGAATGACGAAATTCTTATTAATGTTACCCCGCAGGAAACCCGCGTTGCAGTAATGCAACAGGGAATAGTGCAACAACTTCACATTGAGCGCGGCAGTCATCTGGGAATAGTCAGTAATGTGTATGTCGGACGCGTCAAACGCGTACTGCCAGGCATGCAATCCGCCTTCATCGATATTGGGCTGGAACGCTCTGCTTTCCTGCATGTCGCGGATATTAGGGAAAACCGCAATAACAGCGATGCAGCTAAGCCCATCGAAAAAATGCTGTATGAGGGGCAGAGCCTTCTGGTACAGGTCATCAAGGACTCCATCGGCAGTAAGGGGGCAAGACTTTCCACGCAGATCAGTATCGCCGGGCGTCTGCTGGTGTTTCTGCCACAGGAATCGCACATCGGCGTATCGCAACGCATTGAGAATGAAGCCGAACGCGAACTACTGCGCACTAAACTACAACAGTTACTGCCTGATAATAGCAGCGGCGGCTATATCATCCGTACCATGGCAGAATCTGCGACAGACAAAGAGTTGCTCGCTGACATGGAATACCTCAACAAACTGTGGATCAAACTCCAAGAGCAGGCGAAAACATCTACAGCTCCTTTTTTATTGTACCAAGAACTCAATATTAGCCTCTGCGTGCTGCGCGATTTTGTTAACGAAAGCACCACACGCATCTTGGTGGATTCACGCGAAACTTATCAGCGAATGGCTGCTTTCGCACAGGATTTTATCTCCAGTGCAATGTCGCGGCTGGAGCACTATGTCGGCGAACGGTCGCTATTTGAATTGTATGGAGTAGAAGAGGAAATTGAACGTGCGCTGTCGCGCCGCGTAAATCTCAAGTCAGGGGGATATATCATCATTGACCAGACCGAAGCACTCACCACGGTCGACGTTAACACCGGTGGCTTCGTCGGCTCGCGTAATTTTGATGACACGATCTTCAAGACAAATCTGGATGCTGCACAAGTTATCGCGCGCCAGTTACGCCTGCGAAATTTGGGCGGTATCATCATTTGCGACTTTATTGACATGAATAACCAGGGGCATCGGGATGCCGTGCTGGAAGAATTCAAGAAATCGCTGGCACACGATCACACCCGTATCACTGTAAACGGTTTCTCCGCTTTGGGGCTGGTGGAAATGACACGCAAACGCACGCGCGAAAGTCTGGCTCACATACTGTGCGAGTCCTGCCCTACCTGCGATGGGCGCGGCGAAGTAAAGACCGCACAGACCATATGCTACGAAATTGTGCGCGAAATTATGCGCGAAGCGCGCCAATTTAACGCTCGTGAATATCGCATCCTGGCTTCGCAACTCGTTATCGACCTGTTTCTCGACGAAGAATCGCAAAGCTTGGCTCAGCTTTCTGATCTTATCGGCAAACCGGTATCACTACAGGTGGAAAACTTGTATAGCCAAGAACAATACGACATCATATTAATGTGACTTTGCTGCAAATATCTATATTCAGATTCAGCGCGGCTTGGTTAGCTCAAGCACCATTACAGGAATAGGGGATTGTGGAACCAAATTTGACTTTCAGGAATACGAGCAATTTATGATAGCTCGGTGATTCTAGGTCAAATAATTGATAGCATCGCGGATTCAAGACCCAACCACAACAGTTACCGCTTAACTTTAGTTACCTTATCCTCCAGTAAAGCCAAAACCCGCTTAAACCCAATGCAAACAATACAAGCGACGCAATGTCCATCACCCATATTGCATAGCGTCCAAAAATACGACCACTATGCATATCTAGCAATATACGCTGTAGCGGTATACCCGATGTAAGAATGTCAGCTGAGCGGCGCTTAACATCATCAGGAAGGTCTTGTAAAGCAGATAACGTCATTCCGATACTACTTGATTTTTCCCAATTCAGACCATCAACACTAGCAAACACGGCAGAAGGAGTTTGCAGCATCACATTGCTACCCATTTTACCAAGCGCCAAAATTGGGTAAGCGGGTAACGATTGCTTTTCCACCTTATTTAGCAACTGTCCATCTGATCGATACAAATAAAGGGCAGCGGCTGTCGCGACATAATTAACACCTTTAACTTCGACTGCTCCAACTGGTTTCCCTGCACTACTGGGCAATAATTTATCGTCTAAAATCCATTTGTCGTTATCCCAAGAAAA
>JBKJQT010000411.1:0-6763 GCA_046593855.1 Candidatus Nitrotoga sp.
GAGGGCAAAGCATGGGATTTCGGGGGCCGGTTTGATTTAATGTTCGGTACCGACGCTATTTTTGCCCAAGCGTACGGTATCCCTGCATTCGATGTAAATACCGGGCAACCTTTAAAAAGGAGTAAATGGGATTTGAATTTATGCTGTTCTTCCAGCCGCTTCTACAATGTCGCTCTACCACAGGCTTATATAGAAACCTATGTGCCAGTAGGGAACGGCCTGAATTTAAAAATTGGTCATTTTTACTCACCAACCGGTTATGAAACGGTTCCAGCTCCCGACAACTTCTTTATACACGTGCCTATACCTTTTCTAATGGTGAACCGTTTACCCATACCGGCTTGGTGGGTAATTACACGGTCAACAAAAATTGGTCGTTTATGGGCGGTGCAATCACCGGCAGCGCTACCGGCGGTTGGGATGGAGGTTGGGATAAAGAGTTGAATAATTGGGGCGGTTTAGCCGGAACTACTTGGACCAGTGACGATAAACGAAGCTCAGTCAATCTTACGGGTTCCTACAGCAGAACTTCTTCACGAAGCAATGAGCCTTGGGCTTTCTACAGTCTTGTACTGCAACATAAAATCACCCCCCAAACACTCCTGGTTTTGCACCATACTAGCGGATTCGCGGGTGGAGTCTTCATGCCTGACGGCCATAAGGATGTGACATGGCATGGCGTCGACATGCAGTTGCATCATGATCTCAGGGAAGATTTATCGGTGGGTATTCGAAGTGAGTGGTTCCGTGATAGAGACGGATTCCGTGTCTGCTCACCAGTACGGGTAGCTCAAGCAACTAATAGTGTACATATTAGCTTTGCGTCTGACTTCTTGGCTACCTGTCAACCTGCCGATTATTATGATGTCACCTTAGGCATGAATTGGAAACCGGCTAAACAGTTAAAATTTGATTCGAAACTGATGCAAAAACTGAATATTCGCCCAAATATTCGTTACGACAGAGTGGAAGGTATTGGTCAGGTATACAAGCCTTTTGATAATAAAAAGGATCAATTGCTATTATCAGTCGATGCGACGATCCCGTTCTGATAAGGCAACTTTTTGATAGGTCGAACTCTGCATGCCCAAACACCTCACCAGGGAATGATGGCTTTCATTTTTGAGAAAACGTTACTGGTCCATCAATAATAGATTCTGAATATTGCTGTTTACGCTCTAACACACATTAGGAGTGATAATAATGAAAATGGTTACTGCAATCATCAAGCCGTTCAAACTTGACGAAGTACGTGAGGCTCTAACTGCAATTGGCGTGCTGGGTATCACCGTTACGGAAGTGAAAGGCTTTGGCCGGCAAAAAGGTCATACTGAGCTGTATCGCGGCGCGGAATATGTGGTGGACTTTCTGCCCAAGGTCAAGCTGGAAGTCGCTATAAAAAAGGACATGTTAGAGCTCGTGCTCGAAGCCATCGAAAAATCTGCACACACCGGTAATATTGGTGACGGCAAGTTATTCGTTCACAACATTGAACAAGTGATTCGTATCCGTACCGGGGAAACTGGCGCAGAAGCATTGTAAAGTGTCATATCAAGTTTCCGTACCGACATGCTCACTCGATAAAGGAACGACTCTATTGTACAGCGCTATGCAGGGGTAACTTTGAGGGCTACTACTTGTATTGTGGCTTACCGCCTCCGTGAGTAAGGATGGCAACCGTCATAATTCATTAGACACTGTTCAAGATACGGCCTGATATGGGTAAGCTGGGTTGGCCATCAGGTCCATATAAGCCATTGGCACTATGTGTGGCATTGTGCAGCATGGTTAGTGTCTGCTGGTTAAGACGCATTTTTACTTGAATTAATTCACCATTGGTGCGATTCATATGCTGTGCATGGGTAGCCAGTTGCTGGATTTCGTGCCACGCTGGTAAATTAACTGCAGTGTGGGTCTGCAACCAAATTTCCATACTGCCGGGTTCAATTTTTATACCCCGCGTAAGCATTCCATTCCTACGTGCATTCACCAGCTTTGTTAACTCCTGTACCATTTGGGTCTTGGTGTCAGCCAGCACATATATTTGTTCGGTCTGTTCATTGAGTAAAGCTTGTTGTTCAGTTTCAAGCAAGCGTATAAAAGCATGCAAAGCAGCGCGCTCTGCATGCATCTGAGAGATAAATTCTGCCGTCGCAGCGGCAGATATTTCACTAGTCATATAGCATCAGGTTTTGTGCGAACTAATCAAATCCTTCACCGTTTGGATCAGGCCGTCAGCTACAGCACTGGAATTGACTTGAAAACGACCTTCACTGATAGCTTGCTTAATATCTGCGACTTTAGCTGCATCCACTAGCGGTGTGTTTGCCATACTGCTTTCCATTTTTTGAAGTTGTGCGGAAGTTGCGCCCAGATGTACGCTGGTGGCAGTGGATTGTGTACTACTTGCAGGGCTAGCAGTGGGCGCACGCGCACGCTCTTCACCCGACGTGATAGTAGGCAACGGTTTACTATTTTTTTCGATTTTCATGATGACCTCTTTTTCCAACGCGGATAAAATTTACTATCGGCAGCCAAATGCAAAACTTTAGAACACAGCTTTTATACACCAGCAAAACTTTCTGCACAATATGGCTCGCCAGACAAACATACAAATAAGTTTATACAACAGCCTGGCTTTATATATGCGAAATTACATAATACTTAATCTATCTAAGGCTAGGGGCTAGGGTCGGATGTTTACGGCTCCATCCAGCTGCACCACACCGCTCACCACCTGACCAGATGAGGTTTTGACCTGTACAGTTTGTCCTTCCGCCGCGTTACTTAATGCTTGGCCATCAGCGTGAATTTTGAAGCCTTGCCTTTCAACTTGAATTTGTACTGCCTGTCCCTGCCTTACTACATAGGGCGCGTGCAGCATGTCCTGTTTTAAGACCTGTCCTGCCCCAACATTATATTTAAGAATTTTACCAATAGCTTGCAAAGGGTCGGTAAGAATACCTATTTGAGTTAATTCACTTTTCTGATTTCCAATATCTTCAGCGCGTAGTATATGCCCCTGTTGCAGGGGGCTATTGGCGATAAGCAAATTCGCACTCACTTTAATATGCACTGGCACGAACAGTGTCCATTTCTTCATATTAGTAATGCAGCGGACGCCTACTGTGCTGTTGCCCAGCAACTGTCCTCCAGGAGGAAGAAATGCCTCCGGCGCTGGACAGGCTGGAAGCGAAATGCGTCGATCGATCTCATTCACCGTGATAGTAACTTGGCCTGGCAGGTTGAGTGTTTGCCCGTGCACGAAATCGGCAATAATTGTGCGTATTTCGACATGACTTTGTTGCGGAACTGCCCCTGCGGACAAGGTGTACAGTAGTGTGCCGAGCAATGTCCATTGCAAAATATTTTTCATATTGATATTGCCTGCTTGAAATAGATTTAGGGAAAGCTTTTAACATTAAAAGCTAGACAGATTGCAATACATAACGTTCGCCATTTAATGATTGACAGGCAAGAAACCTCTTAATTTTTAATTTCATCCCAAATACCACATTGCGACAACCGACTCAAACAATGGATGACGGGATTCATGGTATAGCCGCGTATTATCTCGAAAACCATCTTGGCTAGCACAGAATGATTGACCGCATCGGACAAAGTGTCACGCCAACCGCTTGTTTGCTTTAATCTATCAAATAAAGCAGTTTCAACAGGCAATTGTACAAAATTTTGATCGTATCGTATTTAATAAACTAAATCAGCAATCTCAGCCAGCTTTACAATCATATACATTGTCATATTACTCCTAGGTAAATTGTATGCCTTTATTGACTAGCAACCCACCACAACAATGCCGTTGGCACAGATTCAACACAACTGTCGAATTGGAGCAGGCTGCAACACAAACAATATTGCAGGCGGCGCTACTGGCCATTAGTCTGCGTAGGACTTTTCATATCGTTCTCGCCGGCGGCACAACACCGCGCCGTATATATGAGTTGCTGTGCAACTCTGATGCAGACTGGGCTGCCTGGCATGTTTATTTCGGTGATGAACGTTGTCTGCCAGCTGACCATGTGGAACGCAACAGCTGGATGGCCGCACAGGCGTGGCTGAACCATGTCGCCATCCCTCCTACCCAGATTCACTTTATTCCCGCAGAGAAAGGCGCACAGGCAGCAGCCAGCGCTTATACTCAGACATTGCTAGGCATCAAGTTATTTGATCTAGTTTTACTGGGATTAGGGGAAGATGGCCACACTGCCAGCCTGTTTCCTGGTCGCGACCTGGCTAACACGGCCGATGCTCCAGCCGTTATTGTAGTGGAGAATGCGCCAAAATATCCCCCGCAGCGAGTATCGCTCAGCGCACATCGCTTAAGTGCCGCACGTAAAGTTATATTTATAGTAAGCGGTGCTATGAAGCAGCAGGCAGTAAAGGACTGGTGCGATGGAATCGCTATTCCTGCTGCTGCCGTTAGTCCGACAAACGGTGTGGATGTATATCTTGAAGCGGCGCTGCTAGAGTAAGTTACCTACCCCACGGTAGATTCAAGTACCAACAACAACAGTTTATGATAGCTGCTAATTACAGTATCACGTTGCCCGGATTTATGGTCAACATAACGCTCATTTTATTTTGCGAAAGTGGCCATTGCAGGGTTAGCATCACAGCTTGCATAATCTTTTCGAATCCGGCTTCGGATTGCGAAACTGTGAAATATGGGATTCCATGTAATTGAACTGGATGATTGTTATTCAGAACTAAATTTCCGTCTAGTACTCGGTCATCCAGCACCAGGCCATTCATATCAGTCAATTCGAGTTCACTGCCAAAACCCCTGAGAACTTTTTCAGCCTGGATATAACGGCCTGCATAACCATCACAACTCGGCATCGCCAGTGCAATACGAGTGATAAAACTTCCTTGTAACGCGCTATCGGAAGTGTAACTAACGTATAGACAATTAGCGTTCAAACTAATACGTTTATGTATAGTTTTGCCACCAAAGTCGGTGCTGAATAATATTCCTTCTGTGTTCGTTTCGACCAATTCATAAGCAAGCTCAATTTCTTCGTCATCCAACAGTAAGGAATCGCGAAATAACGTCTGTGCATGGCTATCTGCCATCAAATCTTTCGCAGTGATTTCATGCTTGAAGGCTACGCGATCATGCGCTGAAACGATGCCACTACCTTCGTGCTGCTGCGAGGCGTGGTTGGATTCAATTTTACGGAAATAATGCTCCAACTGGCGGCGCAGGGTATCACCGAAGTTGTGGTGCAATTGATATGAATCAAGTTCAGATAGGCTGGCGCTGCCATCAAGTTTCACGATAGCTTGCAGCATTGCGTTATGCAGGAAAACTTCATCGTAGCCGTCGCTGTCGGCATCGGTGCGAATACAGACTGCGCGTGTGAGAACCTTATCTAGTAAGGATTCCAGCTTAACGATGGAGCTGTACACCGCTCGGCGCAAATGTGGTAAATACAACCCGCCAAACAAGCCATGCCAGTATGCGTCGTTGGCTTGTGCAATATAAAGTTGATCAAGCATCTCCAATGTGCGTTTCTCTTCCGGCAGGGCATGCAAACGCTCAGACAAGCCCAACATGCGCTTGTGCATCCAGTTCGATTCGGGATAGCGAGAGAAAAAATTCTTCCAAATACCGCCGCGCAGAAAAGCCTTGCGCTCTTCGTAATGACCGTTTACTTTTTCCGTATGTACCAAATCGGCATAAGTATGTGCAGCAGCCATCGGCAAAGTCCACTCGTTCATTTCAATGTAGGAGGTGGTAGGCAGATATACAATGCCGCGCGTTTTTTCGTTTGCGTGATAGTCACGATAGGTCTGGGTGGTAATTTTCGGTGAAGCCAGCACCCCCCGGATAAAATCTTCCAGCCAGCCTTTTTCATAAACCCACTGGTAAGTTTCCGGCCAGATGCCAAACTTTTCGATGTCGTCGAAATATACGGCGGATGCTTGTATATCATTACGCGTCAGACTTTCCAAATAGGCCACTACTTCATGTGCCGGAGAAAACGGCATGCGGTAACGTAGTGCCTCGGAAATCGGAAACAAATCTAGTTTGCGGCCATCTTCTTCAGTGGTGAAATAGCCATTCAATTCTTCAATGCGCTTGCCGCTGCACAGGAAGTGGTAATCATCTACTGTGACGTACTTAATTTTGGAGTCTGATAAGGCAGGTACTACCGTTGCTTCCCACACGCGTTCAGTTAACCATGCACCTTGTACCTTGGTGCCCATTTTGGCTTCCAGTTTGTCAGATAGCCTGCCGATCTGTCCAATACGATCACGGTTGGGAATGACCGCCAGAACCGGTTCGGTGTCCCCGCCACCAAACATTTCGACCTGGCCGCGTTGTACCATTTCAGTGAGCAAAGCCATATCTTGCGGATATTTATTAAACAGGTAATCGAGTAACCAGCCACTGAAATGTACAGCAAAACGAAACTCAGGATAGCGATGTAAAATATGCAGAAATGGCTTGTAACAACGCTGATGCGCGTCGTCTACCACTTCCGGAAAATTGCCCACCGGCTGATGAGCATGGACACCAAAAAGTAAAGAAACTGTTTCGTACGTTTTCATTTTTCAGACTCAGTATTAATTGCTAATGACATCGGGATATCTCAAAAAATGGTCATGCTGACATCTGCGTAACAATGATTACTAGATTTTCTAAGGCTCCCAGAATATCCACTAAAATTGAGGCAGAAAATCAATCTTCATAATCGAGTTTATCTAACTTTAGGTCAGTCAGAGGTTATATTGAAAC
>JBKJQT010000180.1:0-2818 GCA_046593855.1 Candidatus Nitrotoga sp.
TGTTGAACCTGACTTACAACATCAAGCGTGTGGCGTTTCTGATTCGCAAAAAACATTGGAACTTCGACAGGGTTATTGCGCCTGCTGCAAGCTGAAGTGAGGAGAAAGACGTGAAACCACGTTGAAGATCAAGATAATCCGAGAAACAGTCGGCTTGTTGCGTGAAAATTTATCGTCACGAAATGTGACGCGCTCCATTCATCAGAAATGTTGGATTTTTAGAGGTGCCCTTAAGTAATTTGAACCATTTGACTCGATAATCAGAAAAAACTTGATGAACTGAGATAATTTATATTTTGTAAGCATATATTCGGCACAGATTAGTATTCAAACTTGATTCATTGAGGAGTTGTTATGGTTGAAATTGAAAGCATCGGAACGGTAAGTCTAATAAAACAGGGTGATCACCGCTTCTATTCTTTAACGATGCCAAGTAACGTACTGGCTGAAACATGTTTCATTATTAGTAGGGATGAAGATCCAAAAGAAGGATTTCAGCGAGAGTTAGATATTAAGCGAGCACAGTAAATTGCAGCATATATTGATTCTGGGTTGGGAACCGTCCCAAGCGCGATTATTTTATCTGCCCAAGATGCTGCTGGACTTAAATACGACTCAAAGAAGAAAGGAATTTCGTTCCGTAAAGAATCTAAAGCCTTTCTCATTCTTGATGGTCAACATAGAGTTTATGGCTTTAGTCTCAATACTGTTCGTTTAAGAAAAATAAGTTAAATAAAATCAAAGTATTGAACAGACAAAACACTCCGTCAAGCGCGCTATCCGAACAGTATTGGCTTTAGTCTTGCTAAAACCGCACGACGAGTCCCTGTTGTGATCTACGAGGGCTTGACCAGAAGGGATGAAACAAGACTCTTTATTGACATTAATTCCAAACAAAAAGGCTTCCTCCCGAATTACTATTGGATATAAAGAAACTTGCGGAATACGAAAATACAACAGAAGATTTCTTGCGTCAGATTTATGATTTATTCATGCTAGAACGCACTAGCACATTGTATGCAAAATTGTCACCTGCTAGCAAGGTCAGGGGAATGATATCAAGTATCAAGAAGTACATTTAATACGGCCGTAAAACCCTTAATTAATGCGGTATAGCAGGGAAAGCATGCCGTTATGATTGATTATTTCCTTAAAGCGTCCTTAAAATTTGCAGTCAGCACATGCGGGCTAGTGCCAAAATCCACAACAACAACTTGAATTCTTATGTTCCAGGCAACTGCATTGAACTCGATCCATACATCCTCATTTGGCGGAACTTATAACGATGCAGTTGCAATCTGTTCGTGAGTAAACCGGACGGGCGGGGCTAAGTCGCCGTCTTCAAACTCCATCGCCAGTACATACTTGAGCGTAAATGTATCGTAGTCGAAATCTCTGTCGTCCGCGACTGCAGCCAAAACCAGGGGTGCAAGGTGCTTTCGCTCCTCCGCGGTCTCTATGTCTGAGAAATTGGCCGCAGCTGCCGCAGCGTACATTTCATCCATCAGCCGCCTTGCCCGCGCATCGTGGCTCTCGATGTCGGGATTAGTGCCAGGAAGGATGTTATTCTCAATCCAGGTCTCAGCCCAATTTTGTAAGCGCTTACTCATGATTGCCCACCTCTCTCCTGCATCGTATTCGGGACCGGTTTCCCGGGCCATTGTGACCCACACGATATTTCGGTCCAAGTAAACAGAAGTCTACTACATCGCATTAGATGCTTCAATAGCGCGGTAGATACCGTCATTAAAGTCAAGCATTTTTTCATCTAATCGTGTTGATAAGGCTGTTGAGTTTTGAGTATGCCAAAGCACAAATGCACCAGCTTGCGCAATGCGACACCGAGGGAGGACATCTTGGACTTGCCTCGGGCAAGCAGGCGTTCATAAAAAGCTTTGTACGTGTGGGTTGTAACGTGTTCCCACGACGGCAGCCATGTAGAGTACGGCGCGTATTCTAGCGGGCCCGGCCTTGGGCATTCTCGCGCGTCCCAGCATCGAACTACCTGACTGTCGTTCCACCGGAAAGAGCCCCAGATAAGCCGCCAACTGTTCTGCTGTACCGAAATCATGGTTGTGCATGACAGAGAGTAGATTGTTCCCCACCTGCGGACCAACTGCTGGAATACTCCGAAATAATGCCCTATCTTTCTGAATATTTGAATGTTTGTTGATGTGTGCGTCAATATCCTTTTGTAGCTGGGCTAACTGCTTGACCAGAAACTCAATGTCTTCTTCAAGTGATTTATGAATCTGCGCTGGTGTGTCTGTGGCACCGGCTTTCTCCGGGCGATTGCGCTCGCGTTGTAAATCTTGGGCATTCGCATCACGGCGTACTAATAAGGCTTGCAATACCCGTGCTTCCTGAGAGAGGGTGGCACCCAAGCGTTGGGTGTGAGTAATGCGCCATAACGGGCCAGTACAACGCTGTCTACGCCATCGGTCTTGATGCGCACGGCCAGTTCACGGCCAGAATCTTTAACCTGTGCCGGATTGATGATAGAAACCATCATGCCAGCATCCGCGAGCGCCATAGCTGTTGACATTCGTCTCGGATTTGTAGTATTTGAAAAATGTTTACAAAGATATCGTTTAATGAAGCAAAAAAATTACGGAATGAAGGTACTTGATGTTACAAGAAACAACCATTGGCCCTAGGGACTTTTCGGTGACTTGAGTGATCATTACCTAACAATAGTGTACAAAACGAGGAACGGACGGCACAATTATATATAATAAAAACAATATATTACAAAACGCAGACGAACTACGAACCAAGGGGTAGGGCGTTCGAATCGCTCCGGGCGCACCAGTTTAGC
>JBKJQT010000220.1:0-4334 GCA_046593855.1 Candidatus Nitrotoga sp.
CTAAGCCTAACACTGAATGCCAGTTCCCCGACGACACTTACCGCACTGGGCAATGCCAGTTCGCAACTAGTCGCTACCATGTCCGACTGTGGAATTCCAATTGTCAGTACGCTCATCTCGCAACATGAACCCACCCAATAAACGCCAAATTGCTGTCGCACTGGCTTATCATGGTCACGAGTCAGCCCCCAAGGTCGTGGCACAGGGTCGTGGATTGATCGCACAGGCAATCATTAAACGCGCCAAAGAGCATGGCGTGTTTGTGCATGAATCAGAGGATCTTGTGGGATTGTTGATGCAAGTTGAACTGGATCAACACATTCCACCGCAACTTTATCTGGCTGTAGCGGAACTACTAGCTTGGCTATACCGACTGGAGCATGGAGAAACTCCCGCTAAACCAGATATGTGAATAAGGAATGTAATGATAATATCGCCACCCTTTAGGACTTATATAATTAAAATTTAATTAACCCAACATGTTATTACGCTTCAAACTCATGACAGCAAAAACCACTTCACTTAGTCGTTTTATTTTAAGCATAAAAAACCACAATCTTATTTAGTATTGCCGGAAAAAAGTTTCGGTGGGATTTTTAGAGATGTGTTGATTTTAATTTTTAATCAGGTGCAGCATGACCAAAGAAAAAGAAATTCCGTTAAAAATAGAGCTAATTTCAGACGGTGAAGATAGTGAATTCCGCATACACTCAATCAAAGAAATTCAGTCCATACTCCGCGGTATTGTAAAATCCAGCTCGCTCGCGGCAATTTATTATGACGATGAAAATGATTTTATTCTAACCAAGCTGCTTGGGATTGACGAACAGAATGTGTGGCTGGATATCAGCCTCCGGGAGGCAGACAATCGGCGTATTTTGCCAAGCCATAAAATAATCTTTGTCAGCTCGTACCTGCAAGTGAAGGTGCAGTTTGTAGCGCATCACATCGAGAACACTTTATTCCAGAATAAAGAGGCATTTTGTTTGCCAATACCCAATAGCCTGTTGTACTTACAACGACGCGATTATTTCCGCTTAATTGTCCCTGTGAAAAAGCCACTCATTTGCGTCATTCCAGCCAAGCCAGAGGCACCAGTTCTCAATAATAGCCCGACCATTATGGATATTAGTGGTGGAGGCATGGCACTGGAATGCCAAGAGAATGACACTAAATTTCAACCGGGGAAGGTTTATTCAGCCTGCCATATTCATCTGCCAAATATTGGCATGCTGACTGCAACTGTACTAGTAAAAAATATTTTTATAATTACCATGCATAATGGAGAGGTCAAAAAACGTGCAGGCTGCAAATTCATCCACTTGAATGGCACGATGGCCATCATGCTACAACGTTACCTTACAAACCTACAAAGCCAAAATCTCTCACAACGTTAATACGTACGTCGATACGGTCGGCAATGAAAAAACAAAATTGGTGATCCCCCCGTTATCACTTACAATACAACGTTTGCATATTGCAATCTCATGTCGTGAGGGTACCGCTTTATGGCCTCAATTCATAAACAGGCACAGGGGAAAATTTCCGAGAAGATAACCACACTGGAAGAAGCCCACCTTCAGATAGGCGATCACATCAACTTGCAAGTTCTGAACTACGGTGGCGACGAACGCTATTCAGCCAACCTAATCGGACTTTTTCATGGTCACAGCGTACTTGTAACCACGCCGATGGTCGACGGAAAATATGAATTGATGCGCATTGGACATGCGTATATCTTGAGAGTGTTTTCGGGCAGGTGTGCCTTTGCCTTTGCGACGCATATACTCAAAAGCCTACATACGCCCTATCCTTACCTACACCTCGCTTATCCTCGGGATGTTCGGTCGCTAGTTGTACGTACAAACGATCGTGCCAAGGTCAAGTTGATTTGCGCTATCACCGGTTACGACGAAGTTCAACTCCAAGAAGCCGGAACCATTATTAATATAAGCATTGACGGTGCGATGGTTGGGGTTAAAAAGGTGTTCGGACACAAGGGGCAGAAGCTTAGTATCAAGTTCAAGGTAAAAGTAAACGGGGTCGAGGCCTTCCTGAAACTCGATGCCATCATTAAATCCATTAACACCCATCAGTACAAGGATAGCAATTCGCCTTGTCAGCTAGGTCTCCAATTCGTAGACGTACCCACCGAAGACTCGATTCCCTTGCTAGCGTTCGTATATCACCAGTTGATGGAACAATCACTATAGGTTCGACTGTTTAAAGTAGCCGGACATTAAATAGTACGATTCGTCATGCCCACGAAGAAGGTAATCTCGATCTTCTGACTAAATCTATTTAATGGCTTGCGCTATAAATAGATTTACTCTCGTCGGGTAAATTCTCTATCTCTTGGAACAAAGGAGCGCTTTAAGCCCGCGTATTACAAAGGCGTAGTTGATATTCGACAGGTTGCCTGAGGATATTTGATATTTTGGTAATTTTTCATTCCATAGTCGCATGGATAAAATAAACGCAAGAACGTTCGAAGGCCATAACGAAGCTCTACTTGAATGCCACAGAGTAGGATGAACATCCAAAGCCAAACGGGCCTGAACTAGAAAATACAGTTCTATCCGCTAGATATAGGCCGAACTTGACCGACTTACCGCTCAATATTCCGCTTGTGGAAGCTAGTTGGTCGACGCCAAATCCTGTCAAGTCCCACCTGTTTTTAAGCACGGTCCACCACTCATTTTTTAATGAGGGTCAAGATACTGCTGCCTTTACACTTGCATGTTCATAATATCGTTATAGGCAGCGATCACCTTGTTGCGGACCTGTACAGTAGCCTGAAATGAAATATTGGCTTTTTGCATATCTATCATCACGTCGCTTAAGCTAACTTTATCATTACCCTGTACAAATTCCTTTTGCATGGTTTCGGCGTGATTCTGCGCCTGAGCTACTCCATCAAGTGACGATTTTAGCACGCTGGCGAAATCTGTCTTTGCAACTGCGTCGATTTTCGGTGCAGATCCGCCTTGAGCGACAACCATTGCTGCGCGCATTTCAGCCAGCAAGCTACCCATTCCAGAGACATCCATGACTCACCTCTTCTATTGAAGCATGCACCTTATCACCCGCCCTTACTATATTAGCGCCAGAAAAGCAGCAGAATTCTCTTGCTTTTCACCGTACGACATCTGAAATGTCTGGTGATAATGCATAGCATGCGTTACTGGATCAACAATTCTTAAAGATACATTTAGAAGCAACAATGATTTTATTACATGCGTCTGAACAAAACTTTGTTACCTAATGTGTTGGCACAGCTTACGATATTTCATCTTTATATTAAAAAACCTATTAAGCATAAAATGCGGCGAATAAAATGGCAGAACTCAATCCAACCCCCACGCTGACGCAAACGCTTTCAGGATTCAATAGCAAGCAAAGCATAGGGCTATTGGTCGCTACTGCGGCCATAATCACGCTACTTTTTGGCATGTGGACGTGGGGGAAAACTCCTGACTACCGCGTGTTATATGGCAATCTTTCCGATCGCGATGGTGGGGCTATTATTGAATCGCTGCAACAAATGAACGTACCTTATAAATTCGCTGAAGGCGGCGGCGCTCTGTTGGTCCCCGCCGATCAGGTACATGAAGTGCGTCTGCGCATGGCTTCACAAGGTCTGCCAAAGGGAAGTTTGGCCGGGTTCGAATTAATGGAAAATCAGAAGTTTGGCACCAGCCAATTTCTCGAACAGATGAATTACCAGCGTGCTTTGGAAGGTGAGTTAGCACGCTCGGTACAAACACTGGCTTCGGTGCAAAGCGCACGCGTACATCTAGCCATACCTAAACCGACAGTATTTGTGAAGGAGCAGCAGCAACCCGGCGCGTCCGTGGTTCTGACACTGCATCCTGGCCGTACTCTGGATGGCAGCCAGATAAGCGGCATCGTGCATCTGATTTCCAGCAGCGTGCCCAATATGCCAGCCAAAAATGTTACCGTAGTTGACCAAAGCGGCTCTCTGCTAAGCTCTGCCAAAGAAGGCAGTACCGGGCAAATGGACGCTACTCAAATCAGTTACGTACGGCAAATTGAACAGGCCTATATCAATCGTATTGAAGCCATCATCGCGCCATTGATCGGCGCTAATAATGTACGTGCGCAAGTTACGGCAGACGTTGATTTCGCACAAACTGAACAGACCGCCGAAAGCTACAAACCCAACCAGGATCCAAAAGAGTCCACTTTACGTAGCCAGCAATCCACGGCTTCGACGAATGGTGGAAACCAAAATGCATCTGGCGTACCTGGGGCTTTATCAAATCAGCCACCAGCCCCTGCCACCGCGCCTATCGCCGCCCCATCCAGCTCTG
>JBKJQT010000004.1:0-6470 GCA_046593855.1 Candidatus Nitrotoga sp.
GCCAGCCGTTTCATATTCAACGTGGGCGGTGTTAATGGTGATGCCGCGCGCCTTTTCTTCCGGCGCTGCGTCAATCTGGTCATAAGCCTTAGCCTCGCCGCCAAATTTCTTGGACAGCACTGTGGTTATCGCTGCAGTCAGGGTGGTTTTGCCATGATCAACATGACCAATTGTGCCTACATTGATGTGCGGCTTGGTACGCTCAAATTTACTCTTTGCCATGATTTAAAGTTCCTTGATTATTTGACAGTTCATGAGTTATCTAAAATTATTTTCTGCTACTCATCACCGCTTCAGCCACATTTTTTGGCGCTTCGGTGTAATGCTTAAATTCCATCGTGTATGTAGCCCGGCCTTGGGTTGCGGAACGCAACGCGGTAGAATAGCCGAACATTTCTGCTAACGGAACTTCGGCCTTCACGATCTTTCCACCACCGATCATATCTTCCATACCTTGAACCATACCGCGACGGGATGACAAATCCCCCATTACCGTACCCGTGTAATCTTCTGGGGTTTCTACCTCAACCGACATCATCGGCTCCAACAGCACTGGGCTTGCCTTACGCATACCATCTTTGAAGCCCATAGAAGCGGCCATCTTAAATGCATTTTCGTTGGAGTCTACATCATGGTAAGAACCATCGAACAGGGTAACTTTAATATCCACAACGGGGAAGCCCGCCAACACACCATTAGGCAAAGTATCTTCCAAGCCTTTTTTTACTGCCGGGATAAATTCGCGTGGAACTGACCCACCTTTAATAGCATCCACAAATTCGAAGCCCTTGCCCGTTTCATTTGGCTCGATTTTTAGCCATACATGACCAAATTGGCCGCGTCCACCCGATTGCTTAACGAACTTGCCCTCAACCTCAACCGTCTTACGTATCGCCTCGCGGTAAGCTACTTGTGGCGCGCCAACATTCGCCTCCACGCTAAATTCACGCTTCATACGCTCAACCAAAACCTCCAAGTGCAGCTCACCCATGCCAGAAATAATGGTTTGACCAGACTCCATGTCAGTATGCACACGGAAAGAAGGATCCTCTTTCGCTAAACGATTCAGCGCCATACCCATTTTTTCTTGGTCAGCCTTAGTCTTCGGCTCAACAGCAATGTGAATCACGGGCTCAGGGAATATCATGCGCTCCAACGTAATCACATTGGCTGGATCACACAAAGTCTCACCTGTAGTCGCTTCTTTTAAACCTACAGCTGCAGCGATATCACCGGCAAAAACTTCTTTAATCTCTTCACGCTCGTTAGCATGCATCAGTAAGATTCGGCCAATGCGCTCTTTTTTACCCTTAATCGGGTTGTAAACTGTATCCCCTGCTTTCAACTGGCCGGAATAAACTCGGAAAAAAATTAACTGCCCCACGAATGGGTCGGTCATGATTTTAAACGCCAACGCAGAGAACGGTTCATCGTCGTTCGCCTTACGTTCCCCCACCGCTCCATTTTCCAATTCGCCCTTAACAGCTGGAATATCAGTCGGTGCTGGCAGATAGTCAACCACCGCATCCAGCATAGCCTGCACGCCCTTGTTTTTGAAAGCAGAGCCACATAACATCGGCACTATTTCACTGGCAATGGTACGTATACGCAAGCATTGCTTAATCTCCGATTCGGACAAGTCGCCTTCCTCGAGATATTTATTCATCATCTCTTCAGTTGCTTCAGCAGCACTCTCCACCATCTTGGCACGCCACTCTTGCGCTGCCGCCAGCAAATGTGCGGGAATATCGCGCAACTCAAACTTCATGCCCTGAGAAGCCTCATCCCAGTAAATTGCCTTCATTCGCACTAAATCAATTACACCCTCAAATTTTTCCTCTGCGCCAATCGGTAATTGAATCGGCACCACATTGGCACGCAAGCGAGCGCGCATTTGATCGTAAACATTAAAGAAATTCGCGCCAGAGCGATCCATTTTATTAACAAAAGCCAAACGCGGCACACCATACTTATTGGCCTGACGCCACACTGTTTCGGACTGCGGTTGTACACCACCCACAGCGCAATACACCATACATGCCCCATCCAGCACACGCATTGATCGCTCAACTTCAATAGTAAAGTCAACGTGCCCCGGCGTGTCAATGATGTTAATGCGATGTTCAGGCAAGCTGGAATCCATACCCTTCCAGTAACAAGTCGTCGCAGCCGATGTAATGGTGATACCCCGCTCCTGCTCCTGCTCCATCCAGTCCATCACGGCGGCGCCATCATGCACCTCGCCGATCTTGTGTGATACTCCCGTGTAAAATAAAACACGTTCAGTGGTCGTAGTTTTGCCCGCGTCTATATGTGCGCTAATGCCGATATTTCTATATCGTTCGATTAATGTTTTCCGTGCCACAATAGTTACCTAACTTATGAAACTTTCAGAAACAGCTAAAAAACTTCTAGAAACGGAAGTGCGAAAAGGCTTTATTCGCTTCAGCCATACGGTGAACTTCTTCACGTTTTTTAACTGCACCACCACGGCTTTCTGACGCATCAAGCAATTCACCAGCCAGCCGCATGCCCATGGATTTTTCACCGCGTTTACGTGCAAAATCTTTGAGCCAGCGCATTGCTAACGCCATTCGGCGCGAAGGACGAACTTCGACGGGAACCTGATAGTTTGCTCCCCCGACACGACGGCTCTTTACCTCAACTTGAGGTTTGACATTGGTCAATGCAAGATTAAACACCTCGATCGGATCTTTACCGCTTTTCTTAACAATTTGCTCCAAAGCACCATAAAGAATGCGCTCAGCAACAGATTTTTTTCCAGCCGTCATCAAAACATTAACGAACTTGGAAAGATCTTGGTTACCATATTTTGGATCCGGCAGAATTTCGCGCTTGGGGACTTCTCTACGTCTTGGCATATCTTAAACCTCTTGTTAACTGGCTAATTCGTAAATTTCGGGCTTGACAATTAAGTTAAGCTTTTTTGGGACGTTTGGAACCGTACTTGGAACGGGACTGCTTACGATCTTTTACTCCAGCGGTATCCAGACTACCCCGTACCATATGGTAACGAACACCGGGCAAATCCTTCACACGGCCACCACGTATAAGCACCACCGAGTGCTCCTGCAAGTTGTGACCCTCACCGCCAATATAGGAGATAACCTCAAAACCATTAGTTAAACGAACCTTGGCAACCTTACGTAAGGCTGAATTTGGCTTCTTTGGCGTTGTAGTATACACACGGGTACACACTCCCCGCTTTTGAGGACTCCCACCCAGAGCTGGGACTTTACTTTTCACAGGTTCGGCGACACGAGGCTTGCGCACTAGCTGGTTGATGGTTGGCATTATCTAAATTTTCCTAAATATTCTTATGTATCAATAATATAAAAAACGGCCGCCTAAACTATACTGCTTCCCCTACCCGTGAGCAGGCAAAAAGACCGCGCATTCTATTGAGGAATACCCAACCTGTCAAGCAAGTTGGTTATCTTGTGTTTCTTCGGCTTGCTCTCCTTCGCTCGCTACCGTCACTGCCATACCCAACCCCAGTCGCTGTTTACGCCGCGCGGCATGGTATGCCAAGCCAGTACCCGCCGGAATTAAGCGACCCACAATAACGTTTTCCTTCAGCCCACGCAGCTCGTCTCTCTTGCCCATAATCGCAGCTTCGGTTAGCACACGCGTGGTTTCCTGAAAGGAAGCCGCAGAAATAAACGAGTCAGTAGACAATGAAGCTTTAGTGATTCCCAGCAGCATATATTCATAGGTTGCGGGCTGCTTGCCTTCTTTTTCAACACGCTCATTCTCTTGCAGCAACTCTGCACGCTCCACCTGCTCTTTGGGAATAAACTTGGTATCACCTTCATCTACAATCTGCACTCGGCGCAACATCTGTCGCACGATCACTTCAATATGCCTGTCGTTAATCTTAACGCCCTGCAAGCGGTACACATCCTGCACTTCATCGGCAATGTAACGCGCCAGCGCTGCCACGCCTAGCAAGCGCAAAATGTCATGCGGATCGCGCGGGCCATCCACAATCATTTCGCCCTGGGTCACCATTTGTCCATCATGCACCAACACATGTTTGTCTTTAGTAATCAGAAACTCATGCGCCATACCTTCCGTATCGGTAATAACCAAACGTTGCTTACCCTTGGTATCCTTGCCGAACGATGCTGTTCCAGTAACCTCCGCTAACATACCAGCATTCTTTGGCGAACGAGCCTCAAACAGCTCTGCCACACGTGGAAGACCCCCAGTAATATCACGTGTCTTGCTGCTTTCTTGCGGAATACGTGCCAGCACCTCACCCACGCCAACATGCTGACCATCTTCTACGGTGATGATACAACCCGTCTGAAAGGTTACCGAAATGGGTAATTCCGTACCGGCAATCTTGATCTCGTGCCCCTCCTCGTCAAGCAAGCGTACCAATGGCCGCAGCACGCCCTTGCCTTGCGTACCAGCAAGTTTAGGATCCACCACAAGAGTAGACAATCCGGTTACTTCATCAATCTCTCTGGTAACGGTAACACCCTCTTTTACATTTTCAAATCGTGCCCGACCGGCGTATTCGGTAATAATAGGACGGGTATGGGGATCCCATGTAGCCAACACTTCGCCTGCGCGAACCGGGTTACCCTCACGCATGGTCAACATCGCGCCATATGGCACCTTGTGACGCTCGCGCTCTCGTCCATGATCATCGGTAACCATTATTTCGCCGCTACGCGCTACCACAACTAACTCTCCTCGCGTATTGCTGACAGTACGCATGTTCGCGCTGTATTTCACCTGACCATTGGACTTACCCTCGACCTGACTAGCCACCACGGTACGCGATGCCGCACCACCGATGTGGAAGGTGCGCATGGTTAATTGGGTACCTGGTTCGCCAATGGACTGCGCAGCAATTACGCCAACGGCCTCGCCTACCGTCACAGGGCCGCCTCGACCTAAGTCGCGACCATAACATTTGACGCACAATCCATAACGAGTTTCACATGTCAGGGGCGTCCGCACATGTACTTCATCAACACCGAGCGACTCAATGTTTTCCACCATATCTTCGTCCAGAAGAGTGCCCGCTTCATATAGAGTTTCGCTACTTTCTGGATTGACAATATCCTTGCTAGCAACGCGACCTAGTATGCGCTCACGCAATGCTTCGATCACCTCGCCACCTTCAACCAATGCCTTCAACGCGGCGCCGTTGCTGGTGCCGCAATCTTCCTCGGCCACCACTAGATCTTGGGTTACATCTACCAAACGACGCGTCAGATAACCAGAGTTCGCGGTCTTCAATGCGGTATCAGCTAAGCCTTTTCGCGCGCCATGAGTTGAGATGAAATATTGCAGCATATTCAACCCCTCGCGGAAGTTTGCGGTAATCGGGGTTTCAATGATAGAGCCATCTGGCTTTGCCATCAGGCCCCGCATACCTGCTAACTGACGAATCTGAGCCGCAGACCCGCGTGCACCAGAGTCTGCCATCATATAGATGGAATTGAAAGACTCCTGCATCACTACTTTGCCTTTTTTATCAGCAAGCTGTTTGCCGCTGACACGGTCAATAACCGGCTCGCTACCTAGCTGATCCATCATAGCCTTGGCTACTAGATCACCAGTACGGCCCCAGATGTCCACCACCTTATTGTAACGTTCGCCTTGAGTCACCAAACCAGATGTATATTGCACGTCAATCTCACGCACCTCTTTTCCTGCCGCGTCAATTAACTCATCTTTTTGCGGCGGCACTAGCATGTCATCCAAGCAAATTGAAATGCCAGCGCGGGTCGCATAAGTAAACCCGGTTGTCATTAATTTGTCAGCCATAATCACGGTGTTGCGCAAACCACAACGGCTGAAACTGGTGTTAATCAGACGAGAGATTTCTTTCTTCTTTAATGCTTTATTGATCAAACTGAACGGCAAACCGGCTGGCAAAATATCTGACAAAATGGCACGTCCTACAGTAGTTTCATAGCGAGTACGCTTTTCTTGACGCTCATTATTTTCATCCAAGCGTATCTCTTTAATGCGCACCACCACCTTGGCATGCAGATCAACATGACCAGACTCGTAGGCACGTAGCGCTTCCGACACGTCAGCAAACAACGCGCCCTCGCCCAGTGCACCGATTTTTTCACGCGTCATATAGTACAAGCCCAGCACGATATCCTGCGACGGAACTATGATAGGCTCGCCATTGGCGGGCGACAAAACGTTATTAGAGGCCAGCATTAAGGTGCGGCATTCCATCTGCGCTTCCAGCGACAGCGGTACGTGCACTGCCATCTGATCACCGTCAAAATCGGCGTTGAAAGCTGTACAAACTAATGGATGCAACTGGATTGCTTTGCCTTCGATCAGTATCGGCTCGAACGCCTGAATCCCGAGACGATGCAGCGTAGGTGCTCGATTCAACAGTACTGGATGTTCACGGATGACATCTTCAAGAATATCCCACACAACCGGCTCTTCCGCTTCCACCATAC
>JBKJQT010000166.1:0-2640 GCA_046593855.1 Candidatus Nitrotoga sp.
AGTAACTGAGAAGGAAATATTTCAAGCGGCGGGTAACTTTCCATACCCAGATATCGAATATCCGCTCCCAATCCACGCAATGCATCCACCAAATCAGCGATCGGGCGCTCGTGCATGCGCGGCACGCCAGACAATTTATAATGCCCTCCCGCCAATGCCAGTGCAGCTGTCAAGGGGCGAAAAGCTGTGCCCGCATTGCCGAGAAACAGCTGGGCATTCTTAACTGGAAAATCGCCAGCACATCCTTGCACGCGATAAGCATGACCTCCCAATGCTTCCACTACTACGCCCAAAGCGCGTAACCCGTTCAGCATGTGCTCTGTATCATCCGAATGCAAAAGATCACGAATTTCTGTTACCCCATAAGACAACGCAGAGAGCAACAGCATGCGGTTGGAAATACTTTTGGAACCAGGTAGGCGCACAGTACCTTGGGCGCTCAGCATAGGGGGAAGATCAATAAATTTTTGATATGTCATTGCAAAGTAAACCATTGGATGGTTCTAGTAATGTCAGTCAATTGGCGGTGTATGTTTATTTTTTCCAAATGAATTCACCTGCATATTTTTATCATGGCCAAACAGCCACAGGTGAAGTTTTGCTGTAGTCATTCCAGCGAATATTTTTGACTACTGTTTCCATCAAAATCACCTCTTCATCCGGCGCGCCACCACCGTCCTCATTATCACTGAGGCCAACTCCATAAATCAGTCCGCCACTCTCAGTAATAATAAAGCGGTTGTGCATTTGTGCTTTCTCGTAAATATGCAACTGCATCCTCACGCCTGAAGGCAACATGGAAACACTCTGCTGAAAACGTCTAATCAGTTCGTCGTTCGCGATTTCATCACTGCGATGTATTTCCACAATGGCTTTACTACCAGGCAATAGAGCATATATATGCTCTAGCGGTCGCTGGTAGCGAGGCTTGGTAGGGTCAAAATGTGGATCAACCAGCTTAATAATTTTAGCGTGCCGAATCAAAAACTCAGCACAGCCTATCAAGGCCTGGGCTGTTCGAGGAATAGCGCACTGTCGAGCAGCTTTAAAGCGCGGGTTTTCTTCATCAATTTCATCTTTTTGCAGCACATCCAGATGATCTACAGCAGTAGCCGAGATAATCGCAGCAAAGGGTTTGCGTGCATGTTCCACTAATGCTCGATCTATCCACGTCTGAGAACCTTCGCCACTCGGTCGACCCGTATCAAATACAATATCACTGCCCAATTTATTCAGACGTTCCACAATTTTAGAAAACTCGACTTTCCCCTTATGCTCCCGCAAAGCCGAATCACAAACCAGCTTTCTCCACTTCTTTGGAAATGCGGAAATAACTCGCCCCTGGCTCACGCCAAACTTTTCTGTGAAATAGCAAAACTCGCGATAAGACGAAGTAATGGCATCCGGATCTAATGCAAATTCTTTGATCATCAGAACAACTCTCCGGCTCGTTCATCAAAAAATCCTTTAGGCCAGCTTTCCGTGAATTCACCTGCTTCATTAACGGGTAGGGATTTGATCTGCACACCATTTTCTCCGCGACCGACATAATAAACCCCAATCATTTCTGGAGACACAGAAGGAAAGCCCGACGGCAAATTTCCTTCCGATGTTTCACGAATCCGGCGCAGCAAGCGCAGAATCAGATGCTCGCTATGCGTTTCAATCAAAAAGCTCATATCGTGGCGGAGTACACTGTAAATTAACAGGTCACCCAGACCCACTTGCACCGACGGATGAATATGAAGCTCCGGCTGCTCAATGGTCACCAAACTTGCGGAAGGCTCCAGCGCCGCCACCACTACCGGCAGCACTTGCGAGATGCCGATTCCAACATCTCGTGACTGCATTTCCCCCCCGGATTTGATATCGATTAAACCGATGCGAGGCTTAGTCACCAAGGCTTCAATTGCTTTATTCAAAATATACCTATGTTGGGGGTTCATTTCTTCAGAACCAATCAAATCCAGCCACTCCGAGCGCACTTCTCGCACCCAGCGGCGCTCGATTGCATAACCGGTATTGAGCTTGTCTTCGTCCGCCATCCAGCGACTGACCTCATCGACCAGGCTTTGCTGTCCCGTCAGCAAAGCTTCCCATCCAGCCAGACCGTCCGCCCAGCCCGCTTCGTCCTTGGTCAGGCTGGCGTCGAAATCACGTGCAGGCACATGGCGAATTGGCCCGACATAGCGCATCTTGCGCAATTCATCGCGAATCAGCAAACCGGGTCCAACAATCAAAGACGAAATAAAGGCAGTGAACTCCCGAGCGATATAAATATTCTCTGCCCCGATTACATCGGGTGCGGGGATATGCAATAGTTCACCCAATCGAGGCAACGCGCTATCAAAACCTGAAAGCCACTCGCGCAGCCCCTCGCCGGTCTTTTCCATGCCCGCATCCGTTACCGTCTCGATAATATGCGGCCATATCGTATAGTGAGTTTCAATTTTGGGGGCTACAAAGTCACTGGATACGATTGAATTCGCATTTAACCGTAAAAAATATTCTAGATTATTGCTCAGATCTTCCTGTGTGAACTGACGCATAAAAATAGAATTGATTTCGTTAATACTGATGCTGACATCCCGGCCATCATCTGTAGCATTTATTTCGGCCAGCCATTCGCCATTGGCACCC
>JBKJQT010000157.1:0-4334 GCA_046593855.1 Candidatus Nitrotoga sp.
GAAGGAAACTGGTTGCATGTAACTAATTTGTTGGAAGAGTAAAAATCGAAAGGAACTTAACTCTCTGGTGCGTAGCCTTAGTAATTCCAACTTTATATTCCGCAGTTAAATACAACACACGTACATAATTAAAGGGTAGCAAACGGGATGATAAAATTGTTTAAATTATCTCAAACGAGTGAAATAAAAGTAAAACATGAAGCAATAAGTAAACATCTATCAAATATTTTTCCGGGGTGTAAAGTCAGACATAAGCATAAATCTAATGCTGGCGAAGTAGTTTTTTATATGGAAATTTCTGGAGTTACCAAAGAATTTAAAATTAGTGATCAGTATTTACAGGCACATACAATCATCGAACTCTTTGATTTTATTAAGCAAAAAGAAGTTATAAAAGTTATTTCAATTTATGGGAAAGTTAAGATATTAATAAGAGAAGGTTACCCTACAATTAGCTATCGATAATCCGGAAAATGATCTATACGGCAAATTCAATTTAGTCGATTACCATGAACCTACGCAAAGTCATCAAAAACTCGCAGTGTATCTCGACTGACGAGGCAGTGACTAAACTGACTACCTGGTGCTGAGAAATATCAACAAAAAGTGGGTCATGCCAATAGGACTGGTAAGCTGCTCTGAACCGCTTCACCATCCAGTTTGATTAACTGAATTAATTAAAGCCCCGTTTATACAAAAATCGTGGACAACCCCAGCAAAATTGTCATTCCAATTCAGTCGGTAATTTATCCTGTATTGAAATCTGCACGCCAAATGGCTACTACGCCAGCTTCATTCGGCTGAGCCAGATATGTGTTGGCTATTGCTATGCCAGGGACACACACTAAGTCAGTATCGCAAAAAAGTAAGGGTAATACGTCGCGTTGCCACGGTAGCATCTCATGCTCCTGTAACAAATTTTTTAAGTCTCGCTGCGGTCGCGCCGAATTTACTCGAATATTTTCGCCGCCATGACGCGAACGAATTTTGGCTATTCCGAGTTGTAACTTTGCCATACTGATACCCTGCCCGACCGTATTTCTAAAATAAAGCACACCGTGTGGTGGAGGCAACAATATTTCTGCTTCACCATTCCACATAACGGTAAATTCAACCGGCGGCGGCAACGCAAGCATGGTGTAAGCATGGTCGCGATATCGACGCATTTGCCAGCCCTGCCAGTCGATGCACACCTGCGCATCTTGGCGAGCATTGCACAGCTGGCGTAGCATTTCTTTTAGCCGTGTGCTGCCCGGAATGGTTGCACCCTGCGCTGTAAGGAAATAACGCAATAAATTTTTCCCCCGTACAATGCCTAACATACGCAATTGCTTAACATCTAGACAGTTATCCGATATTGCCCCATCCGCATCCTGTTGCGCCAATTGATCCAGCAGTTCAGTTGCCTCGGCAAAATGCTCTGCGCTGCGCAACAAAGTTTTGCGGTAAGCTGGAAAGCGTTGTTCCAACAGCGGCAGTATGCGATGACGTAAGAAATTGCGTGGGTAAGTGTCATCAGCGTTGCTTTCATCTTCCACCCATTGGAGATCATGCTGTTGGGCATATTCCAGCAATATGGAACGAGGAATTTTAAGCAAAGGACGTAACAGTGTCGGGGCATTGGCACGATGCTTTATCGCGGGCATGGCGCTTGCGCCGCGCACTCCAGCCCCTCGTAACAATTGCAGTAGCAAAGTTTCAACTTGGTCATCAAGGTGGTGCGCCAGCACTACAAAATCTACCTGCTGTTGTGCAAGCGCGGTATGACGAAGTTTGCGCGCCGCCGCCTCAATGCCTAGCGAGCGTAACGGCGCGATATCTACATGTTTGACTTGCAGGGAGACACCATAGAGCGCGCATAAATCAGCACAGAATACCACCCAAGCATCAGCTTGCGGGTTTATACCGTGATGTACATGCAATGCGCTTAAACGCCATGAGCAACGGAGGGAAAGCTGCTGTAGCAGGTGCAGCAGGACGACCGAATCAACACCGCCGCTCAACCCAAGCAGGATAGAGCTGTCCGCAGAAAGCAAGGGTGAGAGCGCGTCGGCAACGTGCTCTGTTAAATTAAAGCTCGACTTCCTTGAATTTACCATAGCCCATTACGCGGTTGAAACGGATCTGCAACAACTTGTCTATGGAGTGAGATTGCGCTTGTTTGAGGGCGTCTTGTAAGCTTTTTTTCAGGATTGGCATCATTGCTTCACAATCACGGTGAGCACCGCCCAGTGGTTCGTTAACGATCTTGTCGATCAATCCCAATGCTTTCAATCTGGTCGAGGTGATACCCAGTGTTTCAGCCGCATCAGCCGACTTGTCTGCATTTTTCCAAAGGATGGCAGCGCAGCCCTCTGGCGAGATGACCGAATATGTGGCGTATTGCAGCATCAACAACACGTCACCGACCGCAATGGCCAACGCGCCACCAGAGCCGCCCTCTCCGATCACCGTACAGATCAATGGCACCCGTAGTTCTGCCATCACATACAAGCTTTTGCCGATGGCTTCGGACTGACCACGTTCTTCGGCACCAATTCCGGGATACGCACCCGGGGTATCAATAAAAGTCATAATAGGAATATCAAATTTCTCCGCCAGTCGCATCAAGCGCATCGCCTTACGGTAGCCCTCGGGGCGAGGCATACCAAAGTTGCGATATTGTCGCTCCTTGGTATCACGCCCTTTTTGATGTCCGATTACCATGACATTTTGACCATTAAAACGCGCCAGTCCGCCGACAATAGCCGGATCATCGGCATAGGAGCGGTCTCCATGCAGCTCCTCAAAATCAGTAAAGAGGTGCTGAATATAATCCAGCGTGTAGGGGCGCTGTGGATGGCGTGACACTTGCGAGATTTGCCACGGCGTGAGCTTGGCGTAAATATCCTTGGCTAACGCCTGGCTTTTTATTTGCAGACGGTTGATTTCATCGGAAATATCCAGTGCTGAATCATTCTGTACAAAGCGGAGTTGCTCAATTTTGCCTGCCAATTCGGCGATAGGCTGCTCAAAATCCAAGAAGATGGCTTTCATAAATTTCGTATTTATTTGCGTATTCAAATGATACAGTATCTGATTAACTAGGCCAAAGAAGCGCGGATAGAATTTTTTTCTGGAAAATTTCAGCCTGGTCTATGTCAACGCATATCGCGTCAAAGATTTAGACAAACGCCACGGCTTCCACACCGCACTGCGCGTCAACACAAATCTATTTGCAACGCCCGTATTCAGTATATTTAAGCTCAGTTGCTTGATGTGTCCGTTACGTAGTGCTTCCCACAATGGTGCAATATAGCTTTGCTCCAGGCGTTGCACTGAATCGCGCCAGGCGTGCAGGTTACATTGCTGGAAAGGCCGACGCAAACCTTCCCAGACAATTAGTACATCACCTTCATTATCATCAACATGCCTTGTTAAATCATCCAGCAATATCTGATAGGGAATGCCTGCTGCCTGTGCGAAAGCCCCGGCCAGAAAACTGTCGCCGCAGACTTTGGTATATGGCCGTGCGAATTGTTCCACCGCATGACCTCCTCCCCACAGCCATATACTATTTATGGGCAAATCGCCTCGCGCCTCGCGCGCCTGATTGACAGCGTGTTCGAAAAAAAGCATTTGGATTTCGTTAAAGACTTTATGCCAACCCAAGGCATCCTGTCCTTTCGGTAAATACGTTTGTACATTCCTGCCGGCCACCTGTGACAAAGGACGTGTCATGAGGTCTGGAATACTCTCCATCTGAAGATACCAGCGCTGTGGATGAGGCGAAAAAAAACGTAAGCCTTCGACAGCAAAATGCGTATTCAAACTGGCGCATAGCTGAGTTGCTTCATCAGCATTTAATGGTACATCCGGATGCAAAAATAATTGCGTGCGCTGCATCTGCAAATGCACTGGATCAGCACGTAACCAGTAGCCCGTGCCTGGCTGCATCCCGTCCGCTATCAAGGTAATCGGTGCGATGGGTTCGTCCAATTGTCGTGCTATACCAAAAGTCCGGCATAGCCATTCTTCCAGCGTACCTGTTGATTCAACTTTTGATGGTAACAATTCAGACTTGCCACGCGCCAGCATTTTCTCAAGAATAGGCACAGATAGGCCGGTGCAAGCATCGACAGAGATTTCTTGCGGCAAGAATAAATCAAGGATAACGATGTCTACATTTTTCATGTTGAATTAGTCCGAAATTACTTAATTAGAGTATTGTGTGCGTCCTAAATATCCAATCAAGAAAATCCCTTGAATCTATGCTCGTATAGGGATGCCAAGAACGACAATCGTGAATTAATTATTATCCGTACCAGTTTACCATCCCACAGAGAACGCTCTTG
>JBKJQT010000047.1:0-5608 GCA_046593855.1 Candidatus Nitrotoga sp.
CGTATTAATCCGATTCATGACTTTCACCAATTTATTCGCATAATCAGGATCAGTCGCATAACCCGCACGCTGTAATGCATGAGCCAACTCGGAATTCCCCTGCCCTGACTGCAACACTTGAGTGTAACGGGGATTGTCTCGTAACAGACGTGCATAATCGCTGAATGCTTCGGTATAGGATGAGTACGCGCGGAAGTTTTCTACCTGCTTGTTTGCTATTCCATTGTGGTACTCGGTAGTGACCACTTCCGCTACCTTTCCATTCCAGTTACCACCAGCCTTAATGCCAAACAGATTGAAACTGGCGCTGCCATCAGGCAAATTTATTTCACGTCGGCCCCAGCCACTTTCCAACGCAGCCTGGCCCATTACCAAATGCGTCGGTACACCGGTTTCCTGGCTCGCTTGCACGGCATGAGGTGTCATGCGACGCACAAAATCTTGCTGCAGCGGGGTTGGCTGGGATTGACTGTTTTTTATCCCATTCGCAAAACTATCACCATACGGTACAGTCATCGCACTAGCAGTGCGCACTGGCGTAACCAATACAGATTCGGCTCTTGTCTGAGTAACGTCAGTGCTGGCTGACCGGCTCAATTGCTTGATCATAATGTCAGCCAAACCTACCCCTCGGCTGGACATGTTTTGAGCCAATTGCTGATCCAGCATTCCGGTAAACATTTTGGTCTGTTCGCTATCAAACATGCCGTCTTGCGGGGTAGCCTCACGCATGGATTTCAGCATCATATTCATAAACACTGTTTCAAACTGTTGCGCAACCAGCTTCAGTGCCTGATCGGGCGATTGTTTGGCCTGCATACGCAACTTGTCCAAGCTTTGCGCACTCACCGCCAAGCTGCCAGAAACGTCGGGACTACCGGAAATGTTGCCTGGGTTAATCATTATCTGTATCTCAATAAATTTAAAGTTCTAAATAAGATAGATAGCCGATGCAACACAAGAGGATGTGCTTATGTTTGTTGAGGTACTCATTAAATAATTTCGAGTTCAGCGCGCAATGCCCCGGCAGACTTCATTGCCTGCAAAATCGCCAGCAGATCCTGCGGAGTTGCGCCTATCGAATTCAACGCCTTCACCACTTCGCCCAACGTCACGCCTTTATTCAGCATGACCAACCCCCCCTTATCCGACTGAATGTCGATTGTAGTTACAGGGACCTGCACTGTTTTGCCTTGGGAGAATGGGTTGGGTTGGCTCACCAAGATATCAGTATTGATCACGACCGTCAGGTTGCCGTGGGAGATCGCGCAATTGTCCAGCGTCACCATCTGATTCATAACGACCGAACCGGTGCGTGCATTTACGATCACGCGCGCCCCAGCCTGCGCGGGTTCAACCTGTAAATTTTGAACCTGCGACACAAAAGCCACACGCGCGCTGCCTGTGGGCGCGCGCACTTGGATGGTGCGACCGTCCAATGCGGCAGCAATTTCCGTAGCCGGCGACAGGGCAGAATTGATTGCAGCCGCAAGACGCGTTGCAGTAGTGAAATCCATGGCGTTTAATTCTAGATGGATGAAATCGCCCTGCCCCAATATTGTCGGCACGGATCGTTCTACTGTTGCCCCCCCGGGAATGCGCCCGACACTTAGATGGTTGATCTGCACCTTAGTATTTCCGGCTGCCGCCCCCACACCACCAACCAGCAAATTACCCTGGGACATCGCATAAACCTGGCCATCGGCACCTTTGAGAGGCGTCATTAAAAGCGTTCCTCCGCGTAAGCTTTTCGCATTACCCATCGAAGAGACTGTGACGTCCATTGCCTGTCCGGGACGCGCGAAGGGAGGAAGCATTGCCGTCACCATTACCGCCGCCACATTTTTCAGTTGCAGGGTTATGTTGGGCGGCAGACTTACTCCCATTTGCGTCAACATACTGATCACGCTTTGCACGGTAAATGGCGTTTGTGTGGTCATATCACCGCTGCCATCCAGGCCAACAACCAAGCCGTAACCAAGCAACTGGTTTTCTCGCACACCCTGAATGCTGGCGAGGTCCTTGATGCGCTCAGCGTGTGAAGAAGCAGGCACAGCAAATAACAGTGTCAGTAATATTGTTTTAGCAATTCTGATAATAATTTGCATTACATCCATTGCATCAGCCCTTTTCAGAACGGCATTACAGACAAAAAGACGCGTCCCAGCATGCTCATGATTACAGACATATCAATATAGTTGGCACCCTTGTATTCAATATGCGCATCTGCCACTTGGGTGGATAGCACGGTATTGCTGCCAGTAATGGTATACGGATTGACTACGCCAGAAAAACGGATGAACTCATTAGCTTGATTAATCGCTACCTGCTTCTCACCGCTGACTAATAAATTGCCGTTTGTTAACGCTTCAACCACAGTCACTGTGACGGTGCCGGTAAAGATGTTGTCACCAGCATTATTACTCTTGTCAGCCAAATTACCGCTTGAACTGCCCGCAACGCCTATGCCACGCATCGTCACATTGGCACCTGGAATTTGCGTGATACTCGGCGTTTGCACAGAAATACGCCCTATATGTTCTGCACCGCTAGTGGATCTTCCGGCAGCTAAAGTCGTTTCAGAAATGATAATGGTGAGGACATCGCCCACGTTACGCGCGCGTTTGCCTTCATACAAGGGTCGCTCATTCTGCCCTGCCTGAAAGATGGAACCGTTATTGATTCCCGCGTTTTTATCGGACGCACGTGCAGTCATCGGCTGATGAATGTTGGTTGACGGAGTATGCATACACCCTCCAAGCACCAACATTACGCTGCACTTAATCCAGACAAACAATTTCCACATCGCGCTTCTCGCTCCACTTACATCTGTGACAATTTTTGCAACATTTGATCTGAAACCGAGATTGCCTTGGAGTTGATTTCATAAGCACGCTGCGTCTGTATCATGTTTACCAACTCCTCGACTACGTTCACATTAGAGGTCTCCACATAGCCCTGATTCAGCAGCCCGGCGCCATTAGTACCCGGAACATTGGTGTTGGGCGTTCCGGACGAGGCAGTTTCGACATACAAATTTTCTCCTTGGCTTTGTAGGCCGACCGGATTGATGAAGATAGCCAACTGCATGCTGCCGATCTGCACCGGCGCCGCAACCCCGGCCTGCGTCACTGACACCGTACCGTCGCGGGCTATGGTGACGTTAGTGGCATTGACGGGAATAGTTAAGGCAGGCTGCACTACAAAACCATTAGAAGTTACCAGCTGTCCCTGGCTGTCAGTCTGAAATGATCCGCTACGCGTATAAGCCGTTGTACCATCCGGCATTAATACTTGAAAAAAACCCGCGCCCTGTATCGCTATGTCAAACTGATTGCTGGTTTGCTGCAGGTTGCCCTGAGTTTGAATACGCTCAGAGGCAGTCGGACGCACGCCCGTGCCGATTTGCAATCCCGAGGGGATTTGGGTCTGCTGCGAAGATTGTGCGCCAGGCTGGCGTATAGTTTGATACAGCAAATCCTCGAACACCGCACGCGAACGTTTAAAACCGGTAGTGCTAACGTTCGCAAGATTGTTAGCGATAACGTCCATCTGCGTTTGTTGCGCTTCCAATCCGGTTTTAGAAATCCATAAAGACCGTATCATGATGACTATCCTTTCAAAATATATACGAGTACGATAAATCGCCCAAATCAAGCATTCATATTAAGTAATTGGCTGGCCTGCTTGGCGTTGTTGTCAGCGCTTTGCAACATCTTCATCTGCATATCAAACTGCCTTGCCAGGGAAATCATATTAACCATCACTTCCACAGTACTCACATTGCTGCTTTCCAGGTTACCAGGGGCTACTGTCACCTCGACATTAGCCGCGACAGGCTTACCATCCCTGGTGCGAAACAAGCCATCGTCACCGCGCACCATTTGATTCTCCGGTGGATTCACGAGCTTGATCCTGCCGACCACTGCAACCTGGTTAGGAGACAATCCACTAGGTACAGTGGAGATGGTGCCATCCTTGGCTACGGTAACTTCTGTATTTGGCGGAATAGTGATCAAGCCAGCATCACCCGCCACATTTATGCCGCTGCGGGTCTGCAGAATGCCCTCGGGAGTAACTTGGAAACTGCCGTTACGGGTATATGCCTCACTGCCGTTTTCCAGTTGCACGGCAAACCAGCCTTGACCTTGTACCGCCATGTCCAGACTACGCCCGGTTGGCTGCATTGCCCCCGGTGAGAAATCGGCGCCGGCCGTGAAGCCCACCACGAAAGCACGAGTCGGTAAACCCTCACCGGCCAGCGGTACCGCACGGAAAGCATTGACTGCGGCACGATAACCGGGGGTATTAACATTGGATAAATTTTGCCCCACCGTCGCTTGCTGTTGCATCGTATGCGATGCCCCGCTCATGGCGGTATAAATCAACCTATCCATCCTCTCCTCCTCAGTTAACCAGCAAACAGGTAACTATTTAGCGCAGGTTGGTAATCGTTTGCAAGATTGCGTCCTGCGTCTTGATGGTTTGTGCGTTCGCCTGATATACGCGCTGCGCCAGAATCATGTTCACCAACTCAGCAGTCAAATCCACGTTGGAATCTTCCACTGCGCTGGACTGCACCACACCTAAACTTGAGGTGCCGGGCGTACCTATCAATACTGCACCAGAACTTGCGGAGGCACTCCATTCATTGTTGCCCAACGGCTGCAAACCCTGGGGATTGGCAAAGTTAGCGAGCAAAATTTGTCCCAATGCCTTGGATTGCCCGTTGGTATAGCGGCCCACAATAGTACCGTCCGCACTTGTGTTAAAACCACTCAACTGTCCGGATGTATAGCCATTTTGAGTCAGTTGATTCACTGCAAATGCCGCACCGAATTGCGTAGAAGAAAGAAAATTGATCGTCAAAGGCTGAGGCGTAGTCGAACCTGTTGCATAAACAATACCCGGTACGGTTACTATTCCTGTCGCTGGTGCAGTTAGCGCACCGGTTGTGTTAAAGGTCAAAGTAGGAGCGGTACCTAACAGAGTATTGGTTGCAGTCGCAGGTGTTCCATCCAGACCGAGACCATCCACGGTCATATGAACATTCCACGTATTTACAGTCGCATTCTTAATAAAATAGGTTGTCGCAATATGGCTATTCCCCAAACTGTCATATAGCGTCAACGCGGTAGAACTATTATACGAAGTTGAATCAGTCGCGTTAAAAACTGTCGTAGTAGGCACTGCCATACGGGAATCCAAATTTACACCGACCGAAGACGTGGAACTAGGCAAAGGAGTAAGAGACTGCGTAGAGACTTGCAATGGTACTGCACTGCCCAGGGAAATGGCTCCCGTCACCGCGTTAGCCGCGAAACCAGTTAACTTGTGACCCTGTGCGTTTACTATAAAACCATTTTTGTCCAATTGAAATTGGCCATTCCGGCTGTAAGCTACCGCGCCATTATTGTCCAGTTGATAAAACCCTTGGCCGCTAATCGCTATATCCAGCGGGTTGTTGGTTACACTGACATTCCCTTGCCCAAATTGCTGAGCCACAGTTGAAACTTTCGTGCCAATCCCCGCTGCCGAGCCACCTGAACCGCCCATAGTATTGGCATACACATCCGCAAACTGCGCTTGCGATTGCTTAAAACCAACA
>JBKJQT010000113.1:0-2725 GCA_046593855.1 Candidatus Nitrotoga sp.
TACTTAATGCCTTCGACATCGATCCCGGCAGCTATACGCCAAAGATTACCACCATGCTCGACTTCAACTTATGGGCATTTAATAGCAGGGTTACTCCAGGAATTTCACCCATGGTGGCTGGCCAGGGGGATAGAGTACGTATTCGTGTAGGGAACCTAACGATGACCAACCACCCGATGCATTTACACGGTCACGAATTTGTTGTTGTCGGGACTGACGGAGGATGGACGCCACCAAATTCCCGTTGGCCGGAAGTTACCGCCGATATAGCAGTTGGCCAAATGCGCGCGTTTGATTTTATTGCGGATGAGCCTGGTGATTGGGCATTTCATTGTCATAAAAGCCATCACACTATGAATGCCATGGGTCATGATGTACCCACGATGATTGGAGTGGATCAAAGCAAGCTTGTCGACAGAATAACATCGCTGATTCCTGATTACATGAGCATGGGTGAAAGCGGCATGGCGGATATGGAGAAGATGGAGATGCCTTTGCCAGATAACACCTTACCAATGATGGCCGGCCAGGGGCAATTCGGTGCCACTGGAATGGGAGGAATGTTTACAACCGTCAAAATTCGCGAAGGTCTTGCGCGTAACGATTACAAAGACCCCGGCGCTTATAAGCATCCTGCAGGTACCGTGGCATACGAAATTAATAGTGAGTTACCGCCTGTGCATACCCAAACCCAAACCCCATCCGAAGATAGTGTGGAATTTAAAGTGCGCAAACCCATAGGTCACGGCGAACATTAAAGCATTTGTACATCAAATTTCTTTTGAACTAGTCTCAATCTGATCTGACAATGCACTTGTAAAAGTGAACGTTACCGAGTTTGATATGGGTGTCGAATCCGGCATAAAACTGTATCTGATGCATTTTTTTATTTTGTCTCCGATATTTTAACCGTAAGACAAATGCCGCCTTTTATAGAGTATATATCCGATGAAATCAACAATCGCCGAAATTCCTGTCCCGGAACCTGAAACCCCAGCGCCAGCGGTTGACGAAAGCGTTATTGCAAAAGAGCCTGTTGCAGACAATGCAGATATCACGGGAAATGCGGAGCATGACGAATCGACCTCTGTGTTGCCGTCATCGCCGCTCGCTGCGCTGCTGCCGACGCCGGTCGATGCGCGCGGACTGGCATTGGCAGTTTTGGCAACATTGGCATTCATATTTGCATTGCAATGGGCACAAAAATTTCTGGTGCCTGTATTTTTTGGTATCTTGATTGCCTATACGCTGAATCCTCTGGTGACTTGGCTGGAACGCAGAAAAATTCCGCGCCTGATTGGTGCCAGCCTGGTCATGCTGTCGATATTGGGCGGTTCTGCAGCAATTGGCAACACGCTGTATGGGGAATACCAATCGATTCTGGAAAAATTGCCGGCTGCATCGCACAAGATATCGCGCATCCTGAACAAGTCGGGTAATGGTCAACCGAATGCGATCCAGAAAATGCAAACGGCTGCCACCGAAATTGAAAAGGCGACCAGCAATGCCACCGGAGCGCCTGCGGCACCCACGCGCAAGGTAGTGGTGCCGGAAACGCCGGAGTTTCAAGTGAAAGACTGGCTGTGGGCCGGATCACGCGGCGCGGCAGGGTTTGTCATGAATGTGGTGATGGTGATCTTTCTGGTGTACTTCCTGCTTCTCTCCGGGGATACTTTTAAACGCAAACTGGTGCGATTGACCGGACCGTCGATGTCGCGCAAGAAAATCACTGTCCATATTCTGGACGATATTAATAAATCGATCCAAAGCTACATGTTCATGTTGTTGGTGACCAATGTACTGCTGGCTATCCTGATGTGGATCGCACTACGCCTGATCGGCATGCAAAATTCCGGGGCCTGGGCGCTGGTAGCCGGCCTGTTCCATGTAATTCCGTATTTTGGTCCACTACTGATCACGGTTAGTACCGGTGTCGCAGCTTTCATGCAATTTGAATCTGCCTCGATGGGTATTCTGGTCGCCGGCGTGTCGTTGGCGATTGCGACCCTGGTGGGTACGCTGGTGACTACCTGGATGACCGGCAGAATTACCAAAATGAATGCACCGGCCGTCTTCATTTCATTATTGTTCTGGGGCTGGTTATGGGGCATTTGGGGGTTATTGCTCGGTATACCGATCATCGTCATCGTCAAGGTAATCTCGTCTCATGTCGAGGGATTGCTGCCGGTTGCCGAGCTGCTGGGCGAGTAACAACCTGTATTGTCAGGCTGCGTCAAGTACAACGCTAAAACTATGCGCGTCGCGCAACCGCTCATAAATTTGCACTGCTTTTGCACTCTAAGGGGTACGGCCACGACGGGCCACTTTGTCGGTGGCGACAGCCTGATCCGAATGGCGGATTTGAACCATTGCAGAAGCCTTGGCGCGCATTCTCCTTCATGGCACGTGAAACGTGCTTTAAATTCTCCTTGGATTGATGCTCCTCAAACAAATTGATGATGCGCCGCATCATTTCACCGCCTGTGTCATCACTTGCCAGTTTAGTGATGGATAGGACCTGGATTTTATTCTTGGCTAGTTTGCGTTTATATAGGCCGAACTCGATTCTATCGCGGGCTTCGGAGCACGGCCTCCAGGGCCTGGCTGTCATGCGCTTGCGCGTGCGTATCTTTCCACGCCGTGATCAGTTGGGTGTCTCGATCCACGTTGACATGATCCTTGTACCCGTAGATGCTTTCGCCATTCTTTTTGGTCCGGCGGTGCG
>JBKJQT010000121.1:0-7747 GCA_046593855.1 Candidatus Nitrotoga sp.
GCTGATGGACGATTCAGCATCATGATGCCGCACCCGGAACGGTTAATCCGGGCGTTGCAGCATTCCTGGCATCCAGCAGAATGGAAGGAAAATGGAGCATGGTTGAAAATGTTCCAGAACGCACGCAAGTGGGTTAATTAATAGATTGCAAAAAGTGCATGCACAAAAAAGGCGACCATTGGTCGCCTTTTATTTTCATTTGAAAATCAGTTTATTCAATTTTTGCTTTGGCGCGCATGTCAACAATGGCCTTCTGTACGGCTTGCTGTTGTAGACGTTGAAGTATATTTGCTTTCACCTCCTGGTAAGCAGGGAACTTGAAATCACGCACATCTTCCTGTTTGATTATATGCCAGCCAGCATCAGATTTTACCGGTGCACTCACGCCACCCTTTTTTAGATTGACTAGCGCATCAGCAAACGACTGCGTGAAATTGCCAGGCAACGCCCAGCCCAGAGAGCCACCTTTGTCACGCGAACCCTGATCCAGAGAGTGTTTTTTAGCCAGCTCTTCAAACTTGCTCCCCTTTTTTAGTTGAGCGGCAATAGATTTTGCTTCGTTTTCATCTTTTACCAAAATGTGACGTGCGTTATATTCCTTGCTTCCTGTGGTTTGCTTAATGTTTTCAAATTCCTGCTTAATTGCATCTTCGCTAATTGGATGGTTTTTAATGTAATCCTGTAAAAATGCATTTACAAGAACAGTCTGTTTGGCTAGCTCAAATTGGCTAATGGTTTCAGGTTGTTTATCGAAACCTTGTTTTACCGCTTCTTGCGCCATTATTTCACGGTTGATTAATTCATCTTGAATGGCGAGACGCAGTTCCGGACTGTCCATTTTACCTTGCGAAGCGGCAGCCTTGACGTGCATGTTTATACGTGCTTTCGGAATAACGACGCCATTCACTACTGCGGCGGGTTTTTCTTGCGCATAAACCTGATTCATTGCAAGTGCAGAAACAGAAAATAGAGCGATAGTGGCAAGTTTTGAAAATTTCAGCATTATTCTGTCCTCAGTTGTTGAAAGTTAAAATTAAAAATTATAGTTCTTCAGGTGTATAGGCAGCAATGGCCAGTGCATGAATATCATGCTTCATCATGTCTCCCAGCACAGAATATATCATACGGTGCCGTGTCACAGTAGGCTTACTGTCGAACTGCGTGGATACAATCAGAAGGCGATAGTGTCCGCCCCCACTACGTGCTCCAACGTGTCCTGCGTGCTTATGGCTATCATCAGCAATTTCAATTTTTGTTGGTTGGAGCGCTGCAAGGAGGGTATTCATCTGCTCTATGCGGTTGTTTGAGTGATTGGTTGCCAAATGGTTCATATTGGAAATACTTTCTTAAACGGTTTGACCAGAATTTGCGTATATATCCCAGCGATCATATAGGGGTCAGCCTGAGCCCATGTTTCCGCGTCTCTTAACGTAGCAAATTCTGCCACGATCAAGCTACCGGAAAAACCCGCAGCGCCGGGATCCACAGCATCCACATTTGGGAAAGGGCCAGCCAGAATTAAACGCCCTTCGTTTTGTAATGCCTGTAGCCGTGCTACGTGCGCGGGCCGTGTCACCAGACGCTTGGTTAAACTGTCGGGTAAATCATGGCCGATAATGGCATATAGCATTTAGTTACTTTCCTTCTCTTCCTGCATGTATTTCGATAGCGCAATTGCTTGTAGCAATACGAAGACTAGCATCATTCCAGTGGTACCAAAAAGTTTGAAATTAACCCATGCATCTGTAGAAAAATTAAATGCAACATATAAGTTTATAACGCCGAGCAGAACAAAGAATAAACTCCAGCCCAAGTTGACTTGATTCCATACCTTAGTTGGAAGGGTAATTTTTTCCTTCAGCAAAGTACGCATCAGATTCTTTTTTAAGAGTAGATTGGAACCCAATAGTATTGTGGCAAACACCCAATATAGAATGGTGGGTTTAAATTTGATGAAGGTCTCATCGTGAAGAATGAGTGTCGCGCCACCGAATACGGCAATGATGGCAAAGCTTACCCATAACATGGTATCTACCTTGCCGTGTCGCCATTTAACCCATCCAATTTGTGCAATAGTGGCAACAATCGCAGTACCCGTGGCAACATAAACATTGAACATTTTGAAAGCGATAAAGAACAGGATAACGGGGAATAGGTCAAATAATAATTTCATGGCGATTGGTTATGCAGGGAAATTTATTCTCGGTCTAGTGTTAGTGAGGTGGATGCAGTAGCGCAGTCCTGTCGGTTTCGGGCCATCTTCGAATACATGGCCAAGATGGGCATCGCAGCGACTACACAAAACTTTCGCACGCTCCATACCATGACTGTCATCTTTTTTCGCGGTGATGCTGTCAGGTTTGTGCGGTTGCCAGAAACTGGGCCAGCCGCTGCCGGATTCATATTTCACATCTGAATCGAATAGTGCGTTACCACAGCATACACAGCAATACAGCCCGTTGTCATGGCAATCCCAATATGCACCAGTAAATGCAGGTTCAGTGCCGCACTGGCGACATACTTTGTATTGTTCGGGAGTAAGCTCGTTGCGCCAGATGGTGTCAGGTTTTTGGATTTTTTCGCTCATTAGGCTATCTTGAAAATAGGTAATATGACAAATCAACCCCCGAGCTTTTATGTGAGTTCAAGGGGGTTTGGAAAATTAAAATAACAGAGACTACTACTCACAGCACCTCTCCGGCATGGTCAGCCAGACGTGATCGTTCTCCCCTTTGCAAGGTGACATGTCCGCTGTGTTGCCAGCCCTTGAAACGATCTACCACATAAGTCAGCCCGGAGCTGCCTTCGGTCAAGTAAGGTGTATCAATCTGTGCGATGTTGCCCATGCATACTACCTTGGTGCCCGGACCAGCGCGTGTAATCAGTGTTTTCATCTGCTTGGGTGTGAGGTTCTGAGCTTCATCTATGATCAGATATTTATTCAAAAAAGTGCGTCCGCGCATGAAGTTAAGGGATTTGATCTTGATGCGAGAACGGATCAGGTCGCGCGTTGCGGCACGACCCCATTCTCCGCTTTCGTCGTTGGGCTTGTTGAGTACATCCAAATTGTCATCCAGTGCGCCCATCCAGGGCGACATTTTTTCTTCCTCGGTACCGGGTAAAAAACCGATGTCTTCTCCAACCGGCACGGTGACGCGGGTCATGATGATTTCTGAATACAATTTATGTTCCAGCATCTGCACCAACCCCGCTGCAAGCGTTAGCAGGGTCTTGCCGGTACCAGCCTGACCAAGCAGGGTAACAAAATCAATCTCCGGGTTCATAAGTAGGTTGAGCACAAAACTCTGTTCGCGATTACGAGCAGTAATACCCCAGATGGCATTTTTGGTGTGGGTATAGTCAGTCAAAGTGCGCAGCATGGCAGTGCTGTCATTCTGTTCTGTGACTACGGCATAGAAAGGATTACTGCCGTTTTCTTGATATACAAACTGATTCAACAGCATGTCACGGCATAGCGGCCCCTGAATATGGTAAAAAGTGTGCTCGCCTTGCGGCCCAGATTTCATGTCCTTGCCGTGTTTATCCCAAAAATCTTGCGGTAATGCCAGTACGCCGGTGTAAAGCAGATCGGTATCTTCCAGCACCTTGTCATTAAAATAGTCCTGCGCATCCAGTCCTAGCGCACGCGCTTTAATGCGCATGTTGATATCCTTGCTGACCAAGATGACGGAACGCTTGGGTTGCTGATTGTGGAGGAACATGACTACCCCAAGGATAGCGTTGTCAGCTTTACCAATCGCCATATTGGCAGGCAATTCGTTGTTTATGAACTGGGTTTGCAAAAATAGGCGACCAGTAGCGCTCTTGTTGCTAGGCGTTTGTAAGGGTACACCGGCATCAATATTATCTGTACTCTCGCTTATCAAAGAGTCGAGGAACCGACTGGCCTGCCGCGCATTGCGTGCGACTTCAGTCATGCCCTTTTTATTGTTGTCCAGTTCTTCCAGCACGAATATCGGTAAGTAAATGTCATGTTCCTCAAAACGGAACAGGCTGGTTGGGTCGTGCATTAGCACATTGGTGTCCAGCACGAATAATTTGATAGCATGATTTTCGGCCACTATTTTGCGGGGGGGCATAATGCTCCTTATGTGGTTAGAGATTGCACGAATTGCAATACTTCCTGAGCGTGGCCGTCGGCTTTAACGCTGCGCCACTCACCACGCAGTATGCCATTTCGGTCGAGCACGAAAGTGCTGCGTTCAATACCCCGCACTTCTTTGCCATAAAGATTCTTCAGCTTGATTACACCAAACTGTTCACATACACTTTCTTCTGAATCGGCAAGCAGAGCGAACGGCAAACTGAACTTAACTTTGAATTTTTCATGTGACTCTATGCTGTCGCGTGAAATGCCAACCACCTCACAGTCAGCCTTTTTAAAATCTACATACAGATCGCGAAATTGTTGACTTTCAGTAGTACATCCCGGCGTGTTGTCCTTGGGATAGAAATAAATCACTAGCGATTTGCCGCGTGCGGCAAAGAGTTTGAACATCACTCCACCAGTAGCTGGTATTACGAAATCGGCAATAGCTTGATTAAGCATCTAGGTAATCTCTTATTGGGAGATGTCATTGTTGATAAAATTCTCGTACAAGGCAAGCATCTCATGGGCTGATACGTGAAAAGCTTTTTCGTTCCGCGTATTGTTTAAGGTTAAGCCGGATGATCGCCTGCATTATTATAGACTGCATTTATGAGGGAGTCCGATGAATTCGATGCATACATTCAAAAGCATGGTCTCATGGTCTGAAGCATTTCTTTTGTATTCTTCAAGTTATGGGTTCAGTTTTATTAAGGGGCTCGTGTTTGAGTTGATTGGGTGCTTAGGTTACAATGTGCGCCCTGCTTATTTGGAATAAGTTTAAGTAGCAGGAAATTAGCACACTCGTTCATGTTGGGGTGCCTGCAAAGGTCGATTTGACGAGTGGAAGACTTTAACCCTTAACACGTGGAGTAATTATGGCTGTAATTATGCGTCAAATGCTGGAAGCGGGCGTCCATTTTGGACATCAAACTCGTTATTGGAATCCAAAAATGGCTCCTTTTATTTTCGGCCATCGCAATAAAATTCATATTATCAATCTAGAAAAAACCGTTGTTATGTATAACGACGCGCTTAAGTTTGTGCGCAAAATTTCTGCCAATAAGGGCACGATATTGTTTGTTGCGACTAAGCGTCAAGCGCGTGAAATTATTAAAGAGGAAGCTCTTCGTTGTGGCAGCCCTTTTGTTGATCATCGCTGGCTGGGCGGTATGCTCACTAATTTCAAGACGGTACAGCAATCAGTTAAGCGTTTACATGAATTGGAAGCTATGATGCTGGATAGCGTAGCCATGGAAAAAATTTCCAAAAAGGAAGGTCTGATGATGCAGCGTGAGTTGGAAAAGCTGGATCGCAGTCTCGGTGGTATCAAGAATATGCAGAATCTGCCTACCGCGATTTTTGTGATCGATGTTGGTTACCAAAAAGGTGCCATTGTGGAAGCACAAAAACTGAATATTCCGGTGATTGGTGTGGTAGACACCAACCATACCCCGCTAGGTGTCGATTATGTTATTCCGGGCAATGACGATTCTAGTCAGGCGATACGTTTGTATGCGCGCGGAATGGCTGACGCAGTGCTGGAAGGGCGCGAACAGGCGCTTAACGAGATTGTGGCACAGGTCGAAGATCAGGCGGCGTAAGCTATATTCGTTTGGACAAAAGGGGCGAGAGCCCCTTTTTTTAGGTTTATGTTTTCAAGGAGTGGGAAATGGCGGAAATTACCGTAGGCATGGTAAAAGATCTACGTGAAGCAACTGGTCTTGGCATGATGGATTGCAAAAAGGCGCTAGTTGAAACTAATGGCGACTTCAAGGCAGCTGAAGAATTTCTACGCATTAAAAGTGGTGCCAAGGCTAGTAAGGCAGCTTCGCGCATAACAGCTGAGGGTTTAGTGAGTGCTTTTATTAGTGCTGATGGTAAAGTTGGTGCGCTGGTGGAAGTGAACTGCGAAACTGATTTTATGGCAAAGAATGATGCCTTTATGGCATTTGCGAGTAATGTTGCGCAAGTCATTGCACAAAATAATCCAAGTGATTCTGTGACTTTGTCTTCAGTTGTATTGGCGGGTGGTGACAGTGTGGAAGACGCGCGCAAGTCACTTATCATGAAATTGGGTGAGAATGTCAGTGTGCGACGTTTCGTGCGTTATAGCACAACGGGTAAGGTGGTGGCTTATTTGCACGGCAGCAAAATCGGTGTGCTTTTAGATATCAGCGGTGGAGACGATGCATTAGGTAAAGATTTGGCGATGCACATCGCTGCGAGCAAGCCGATATGTGTTTCCAAAGAGCAAGTCTCTCAGGAGTTGCTTGATACTGAACGCAAGGTATATACCGCACAAGCCGCCGAAAGCGGAAAGCCGGCCAATATTATTGAAAAGATGGTGGATGGACGTATTGCCAAGTATTTGGCCGAAGTTACTCTGCTGGGCCAACCTTTCGTGAAGGATACCGATATTTTGGTAGAAAAGTTATTGTCCACCCATAACGTGAAGGTTAATGCGTTCCAGATGTTCGTGGTAGGTGAGGGTATAGAGAAGGCTGTAGTGGATTACGCTGCTGAAGTTGCTGCTGCTGCAAAGGTATAAGCAGATGCCAACTGCTCCAGCATACAAGCGCATCCTGCTCAAACTTTCCGGGGAAGCCCTGATGGGCGATGAGAGCTACGGAATTAATCGTGCTGTGATTGAGCGCATTGTTAGTGAAATTGGTGAGGTGGTTGGGCTGGGTGTACAGGTGGCAGTGGTGATTGGTGGTGGCAATATCTTCCGCGGCGTTGCGCCTGCCGCTGCCGGGATGGATCGCGCCACCGCCGATTATATGGGAATGTTGGCTACTGTGATGAACGCCATGGCGTTGCAGGATGCTATGAAACGCTTCGGTTTGGATTGTCGGGTGCAGTCAGCTCTCAACTTGGAACAAGTGGCTGAACCATTTATACGAGGCAAGGCATTGCGCTACCTGGAGGATGGCAAAGTGGTGATATTTGCTGCCGGAACGGGGAATCCGTTTTTTACCACCGATACCGCTGCGGCTTTACGTGGCGTGGAGATGGATGCGGAAGTTGTCATTAAGGCAACCAAGGTGGACGGGGTATATACTGCCGACCCAAAACTGGATCCCGCCGCAATTCGCTATCAGAAATTGAGTTTTGATGAAGCGATTAACAAAAACCTTAAGGTAATGGATGCCACTGCATTGACCTTGTGCCGTGACCAGAGCTTACCGATCATCGTATTCAGCATCTTCAAGCATGACGCGCTAAAGCGCGTGGTGATGGGGCAGGATGAAGGGACGCTGGTACACTGTAACTGATGAAGGATAAATGTAATGATTTCTGATATCAAAAAAAATGCTGAACAGAAGATGAATAAGACGCTGGAAACGCTCAAGGTGGATTTCGGCAAGATTCGTACTGGTAGGGCACATACTGGTATTTTGGATCATGTGAGTGTTGATTATTATGGAAGCCCAACGTTAATCAGCCAAGTTGCTAATGTGACTCTGATTGATTCGCGCACCATCGGGGTACAACCGTGGGAAAAAAATATGATTGCCGCGGTGGAAAAAGCGATACGCGACGCTGATCTGGGACTGAACCCCGCGACCAATGGGGATTTAATCCGCGTACCCATGCCGATGTTGACCGAAGAGCGTCGCCGTGACTTGATCAAGG
>JBKJQT010000185.1:0-3136 GCA_046593855.1 Candidatus Nitrotoga sp.
GTCAGTTTTTCGAGTTCTGCCGACATTACTTGGAAATCTTCGGTTTTCATCGTAACACCTATCTCATTGTTTGATAGGGCGATAGTATAGACCTCTATTTAACTGTGACATAGCCAAGAATGTTGATCAGCAAGGACGGTGTATCGGGGCACAGATGATTCCATTCCGTATTACGGCATGTGGCTGGGAGTTACTGGACAAGCTTGGGCAACTGTACAAATTGTTGTTAAGGACACCTCTAAAAATCCAATTATTCGAGGTGCCGCTTTGCGGTTTGCCTACTTATCTCATTTGGTCACAATGTGGCGTTACTCTAAAAAATTTTCGCCTATATATCAACAATATGCAGCGCTAAAATTTTTACTCGTGCCTTGTCTTGCCTGGAAATTTGAATTTTAGAGGCGCCCTTAACAACTTATTCAAAGGAGTGCATTTTATGAATATTTTCAAACGAAAACAATTGACGCTGGCGCTGTTGATCACTTTTTCGATGGGGTATTACGGGGTGGCAAGTGGCGCATTACTCATAAGCCAGACCCCTCTGTTTGTCCTTTCCGCGACAAAAGCCAATGTGTTGCTGATTTTTAGTAACTCTAACGCCATGGATGAAGACCCCACGGGCTTGGCTGTGGGTAGCAACAACCCCACCAGTAAATCAGAGATCGCACGTGTGGCAGCCAGGACCCTGGTGGCGAATTACACCGGCCGGATTAATATGGGTTTGATGGCATACCAGCAAAGTAGTGTGGTGCATCAGTGGCTGAATCAAAGCCCTTACGATGCCAGCTTTGACCCTGCCACTTATGATCCAGCCTGGACGGGTGCAAGAGATAGCGCAACCCATAAGAAATTTAAAATCCCTAACTCCAGCAGTCCTAATGTGGTCGGGGCATGCACAACGAGCGGCGGCATTAAGGTTGATTGTGTCTATTACAACGTCAATCTACCTTATTACACGTCAATACCGCAGGGTAACAGTTTTTGTTATTCAGTCCCGGGAGGGTCGACCACGCCCACCTTCCCGGGTGACCATACAAGCTATGCTTGCTACGGTACCAAGACAGGTACTTCGAATGCTGCACCAGCTGTGGTCGGTGCAGGGTATGGTGCATTTCAGGGAAATGGAACTTTTGGCCCGACAGAGAGTGATTTTGCACAGAACATTGACGACTTTGGCCAAAGACTAACATCTTCTGATCAAGGGCCGACTTGGTTTGCAAATGGCAGCCCAGGTTTGGGCTATTTGCATGTGCAGATCGTAAGCCTTAATACGGTTCAAGCAGGTAAGCTTAACGTAAAGCTGGCAACAAGTGTTGTGCCCACTCTTTCCGGAAGTACTTGGACCGACAACCCTACCCTCATATCAGGGGGAAATACACCTACGAATCCTAACGCGCCCCTGATAAATGCGGGTTTGTCTCCCATTACCGGAACATTCAGGACAGCCCAAGATTACTTTAATGGTGCCACCACGAACTTTACTGCCGCTCAAGGCGGGCCCAAGGCGGTACCCATAGCTGCGTGTGGCCACGATTTCGTCGTATTATTGACCAATGGATTACCTAGCCGAACCGCGTCCGGCGGAGCAGTTACTTATGGCGTTGGTCAACCATTTTCGGCGAGTGAGGTGGTAAACGCAGTTACCGCAGTGACTAATTTGAAGAGTGGTGCGCGTCCAGTCGAAACTTATGTCATCGGTTTTGCCTTGCCGGAATTTACCAATAATTATTTCGTCAGCAACCCACCCAATCCCCTCAATCAAATGGCAGTCGCGGGCGGCACGTTCTCTGCATTTTTTGCGAACGACCTTGTCTCGCTGAATTCCACATTCAGCAAAATCTTCAGCGACATTCTTGCGAAAACGGGATCTGCAGCTGCGGTTGCCACCAATACGGCAAATCTTCAGATCGACAATTATATATTCCAGGCTAAATTTCAAACGGCGGACTGGAGCGGGCAGCTGGTTTCGCTCCGCGTCGACACCAGCAGTGGCTCGGTGGTTACGACGGAGAAATGGAATGCTGCACCCAAGCTCGATGCTATGGCACCCGCTAGCCGGGTCATCCTGACCAAGGGGGCGGCTGACGGGGTGAGTTTCGAATGGGCAAACCTGACGTCTGGTTCACCCACTAGCCAGCAAACCTTGCTCAACACTAACAATCTCGGTGTCAACGATTCATTGGGTTCGGCTCGCCTGGATTACTTGCGTGGTGAGACATCCAACGAAGGTACCTCGGCGGGACAGTTCCGTGCTCGCAACTCGTCAACGGTGAGTGGCAGCGTCCTGGGCGATATCGTCAACTCCGGCCCGCTTTATGTAGGTGCACCCAAAGCCGGTTATTCGGATGTCGATTACCCTGGCTATGCTGCTTTTCGTGCGAGGTATTTGAGTCGTAAGCCGGTGGTGTACGTAGGGGCAAACGACGGCATGTTGCATGGCTTCGATGCGCAGCTTGATAGCAGCGGAAACCCGATTTCCACAGGGGGAAATGAGGTGATCGCCTATGTACCAACGCAAATGTTTGGCTCCCTGAGCCAGCTCACTGCTCAAACCTATAACCAGAACCATCGCTACATGGTAGATGGCACACCCATGTCCTCCGATGTGTACTTGCCATCACTGACAGGCACTAGCGTAGACAAATGGCGCACTGTGTTGATCGGCAATATGAACAGCGGCGGCAAGGGTTATTTTGCGCTCGATATCACTAACCCCAATCTGCCCAGCCTTTCTGCGCCCACCTTCAGCGCTGGCAATGCAGCAGATTTGCTGTTATGGGAATTCACTGATGCCGATGATACGGATATGGGCTACGCGTATAACCTGCCACCACAGGATTCGGGTAATAGTCAGGCTAAGCAGATCGTCAAGCTGCAAAACGCCAATTGGGCAGCAGTCGTCGGCAACGGTTACAACAGCACGAGTGGCAAGGCGGTGTTGTATCTGCTGAACATAGAAAAGGGGATTGATGGGAGTTGGGTTACCCCGGGCGATTTCTTTAAAGTGGTGGCGGATGGTGGGCCAGACAACGGTTTGTCGACACCCATGCCTTACGATAGTGATGGCGATGGCATGGTAGATGTTGCCTACGCTGGCGATCTACTGGGTAATATATGGCGGTTCGATATCAGCACC
>JBKJQT010000302.1:0-3009 GCA_046593855.1 Candidatus Nitrotoga sp.
AATGCACTGGATCAGCACGTAACCAGTAGCCCGTGCCTGGCTGCATCCCGTCCGCTATCAAGGTAATCGGTGCGATGGGTTCGTCCAGTTGTCGTGCGATACCAAAAGTCCGGCATAGCCATTCCTCCAGCGTGCCTGTTGAATAAACTTCTGATGGTAACAATTCAGACTTGCCACGCGCTAGCATTTTCTCAAGGACAGGCACAGATAGGCCGGTGCAAGCATCGACAAAGATTTCTTGCGGCAAGAATATATCAAGGATAACGATGTCTACATTTTTCATGTCGAATTAGTCCGAAATAACTTAATTTGAGTATTGTGGGCGCCCTAAATATCCAATCAAGAAAATCCCTTGAATCTATACTCGTATAGGGACGCCAAGAACGACGATCGTAAATTAATTATTATCCATACCAGTTTACCATCCCACAAAGAACGCTCTTGTGGCAAACTAGCGCCCACTTCATTTCGAGCTCTACACTTTGCGTCCTTACGAACTCTTTATCGGTCTGCGTTATACCCGTGCCAAACGGCGCAATCATTTCATTTCCTTTATTTCGCTTATCTCAATGCTGGGTATGGGCTTGGGCGTGGCCGCGCTCATTGTAGTGCTGTCAGTGATGAACGGTTTCCAAAAAGAAATCCGTACACGTATTCTAGGTATCGCGCCCCACCTGCAAATCAGTGAAGAGGGAAACTATATGGTCGATTGGCAACCCACTGTAAAGCTTACGGCAAAATATCCGCAAGTGGCGGCTGCCGCGCCTTTCGTGAATGGACAAGGCATGGTGTCGTTTGATCAAAACGTGCAGGGGGTATTGGTACGCGGCATTTTGCCGCAGGATGAAAGCAAAGTAATAGACCTCTCTGACAAGATGAAAGCCGGTTCGCTGGAAGCCTTGAGGGAAGGCAGTTTCGGTATCGTGCTGGGTTCAGACTTGGCGCACACGTTAGGTGTACATCTGAACGATAAGGTGTTACTCATCTCTCCTCAGGGGCAGATCACGCCTGCTGGGATGATACCGCGCCTTAAGCAATTCCGCGTAGTCGGCATTTTTGAGATCGGTATGGCGCCATATGACAATGCGCTGGCACTGATTCACCTGAATGACGCGCAGAAGCTCTATCAAATGGGTAGTGCGGTAAGTGGTATCAGCGCACGTCTGAATGATCTCGATTTGGCTCCGCAGGTGGCCATCGAGATACAACGTATCTTACCGCGCAATACCAACGTTAGTGACTGGACGCGCCAGCATTCTAATTATTTTCGCGCAGTGCAGATCGAAAAGAAAATGATGTTTATCATTCTCTCACTCATCGTTGCGGTAGCAGCATTCAATATTGTCTCCACGCTGGTAATGGCGGTTACCGACAAACAAGCCGACATCGCCATTCTGCGCACGCTCGGTGCTTCGCCCGCCAGCATTATGAAAATATTCATCGTGCAAGGCGCCCTGATTGGCCTGATCGGTTCAGTATTCGGCGTTGGAGGAGGCATACTGTTAAGCCTCAACATCGATACGGTGGTTCCGTTTATAGAACGACTGCTGGGCATGCACTTTCTTTCCAAGGAAGTGTATTTCATCAACGAGCTGCCCTCCGATTTACAGCGTGACGACGTGCTGGTCGTGGCATGTTTCTCCTTTCTCATCAGCCTACTCGCCACGCTCTATCCAAGTTGGCGCGCATCCAGAACACAACCGGCGGAGGCGCTACGCTATGAGTGATATCGTCATTTCCTGCCACAATTTATGTAAAACCTTTGTGCAAGGAAAACTTAATGTACCCGTGCTTACCGGCGTTAACATTGACGTCATGCGCGGTGAACGTATCGCCATCGTAGGTAGCTCCGGCTCTGGCAAAAGCACTCTGCTCCATTTGCTCGGTGGATTGGATAAGGCCAGCAGCGGCAGCGTTGCTATCCTTGGCCACGATGTACAAGCGATGAATGAAGCTGAGCGTGGCACTTTGCGCAACCGGGCGTTGGGTTTTGTGTACCAGTTCCATCATCTGCTGGCGGAATTCACCGCGCTAGAAAATGTTGCCATGCCATTACTTATCCGTGGCATGAAGCGAAATGAAACAGACCCGATTGCTGCGCATATGCTAGGGCTGGTAGGTCTCGCGCACCGCACGGAACATCTACCCGCCGAACTTTCCGGTGGTGAACGTCAGCGTGTCGCCGTAGCGCGCGCACTCGTCACCGAGCCGGCCTGCGTATTAGCAGACGAGCCTACTGGAAATCTTGACCGCGCCAGTGCACAAGCATTATTTGAACTGATGCAAGAACTTAATTCCAGGCTTAACACCAGTTTCATCGTAGTCACCCACGACTTGGAGTTAGCGGGGAAAATGCAGCGTCAGCTTCGCTTGATGGATGGAGTGCTGCACGAGGTGTGATTGCTACAGAGAAAGCCAACAATTACTTTAAGTTCACAAAACAATGCCGCACTACTGGACAAGTAGGTAACACCATGAAAACATTTTTTCAATGGGCAACCACGCTCATAATTAAACGTCCCAATTTTCGGGAGAGTTCCTGGCTTTACCAAATGCTATAGAGGGTGAATACGAAGCCATGTACACCATCGAGCATCTGGTTACACGGTCAATCAATGCCAATGGCTGTATGGGCACAAATATTTTATGAATAGTCTTGCAGCGTGCTCTGTACAAACCACTACGCATACTATGTTTTATTGCCATCATTAGCCTTCTCTGGTTCTGTATTGACGTTACTTACATGAGGCTACATCCCCTGATTTAAGCCACCATTCGCTATTGCACAAAGAGGTAACCAATGAATCAACTACTGTTCTGTATATTTACTTCACTACTGTTGAATGTTGATATAGCGGAGGCGTCTACATTCGAAGATGGCTTGACTGCGTATAAGCGCGGTGACTACATAAAAGCAATGAAGTGGTACCGTCTAGCTGCAGCGCATGGAGATGCGAGGGCGCAAATAAATCTCGGCCATCGGTATAAAAACGGTCAAGTTGTTGCGCA
>JBKJQT010000332.1:0-10662 GCA_046593855.1 Candidatus Nitrotoga sp.
TCTGGAGCAAACTACGCTTCCACCGCTGGCGGCAGGTTGGACCACGCGGCGGAAGTCGCAGCATTTCAGCGCCTATGACCGCGTTGCGGCCGAGTTTGCCAAGCTACTTGACATAGATCCCTGGCTGATTAATCCCTATTTTGCGAGCTGTGGTCAGGTTGATTTTAAGCAGAGTTCCAGTGAGGATTGTTTGGCCATGAATGTGGACAGCATTCTGCAAAAGATGCGAGTGAAGTATGCTGAATATGGTGTCAAGGAAGCTCCATTTGTCATCGTCAAGGCCGATGCCGGTACTTACGGCATGGGTATCATGACGGTGAAGGACGCCAGCGAAGTGCGGAGCCTCAACCGCAAACAACGCAACAAAATGGCCGTGGTGAAAGAGGGCATGCACGTTACTGACGTGCTGGTGCAGGAAGGTGTATATACCTTTGAGAGTATTAATGATGCAGTAGCCGAGCCGGTGGTGTATATGGTCGACCATTTCGTGGTGGGCGGTTTTTATCGCGTGCATACCGGACGTGCCGTGGATGAGAATCTCAATGCACCGGGCATGCACTTCGTTCCGCTGGCGTTCGATACCAGCTGTATTTTGCCTAATCCGGATTGCGCGCCGGACGACACGCCGAACCGTTTTTACGCATACGCTGTCGTGGCCAGAATTGCATTGCTGGCAGCGGCATTAGAGCTGGAAGAAATGGAAGCGTGATTAAAGTTTACTGATTGTATTTTTTTGTTTTATGTCTATCGTTTAGGAGTTATTTGAAGTGATCGGAATTTTATTGATAACCCACAATGGCCTCGGTGATAGCCTGGTGGATTGCGTACGGCATGTTATGGGCGATGTGTCGCTTAATTTGAAGGTATTGTCGGTTCTGGCAGATGACGATCCTCAGCGTAAAGAAGAGGAAGGACGGGAGCTCATGGCGCAATTGGACACCGGAGAAGGTGTGTTGATGTTATCCGACCTGATTGGTGCGACCCCGTGCAATATCGGACGGCGGCTGTTTCAGCCTGGCCGAGCATTAGGTGTGGCTGGAGTAAATCTGCCTATGCTGTTGCGCGCAGTTTGCTATCGCCACAAGCCCCTGGCTGAAGTCGCCCAGAAGGCGTTGGAAGGGGGTCGCGAATGTATTGTGTCAATGGATACGGATGAGGGATGTCATGTTGAATCAAGATGTACTAATCATTAACAAGTTGGGGCTACATGCGCGTGCTTCATCCAAGTTGACTCAACTTGCTTCAAAGTTTCCGTGTGAGGTATGGATGTCACGTGCAGGTCGGCGTGTGAACGCAAAAAGTATTATGGGTGTAATGATGCTGGCGGCTGCCAAAGGGAGCACCATTAACATCGAAACCAGCGGCGAAAATGAAAGGGAGGCGATGGATGTAATCGTTGCCCTGATTAATGATTATTTCGGAGAAGGTGAATGAGCTTTACCCTGCATGGCATTTCAGTTTCAAGTGGTATTGCCATCGGCCATGCTCATCTTCTTTCGCACACAGTGTTAGAAGTTGTGCACTATGTGATGCCCAAGTATCTAGTGCATGAGGAAGTCGCGCGCTTTGACGCAGCGATGGAAAGCACGCGTCAAGAACTAGCCGGATTGCGCAGCAATCGTCCGTTGCATGCAGCTGCCGAGTTCGATGCTTTTCTCGATCTGCATTTGATGATTTTGGCCGATGAGCACATCGAGCTGGCCTCCCGCAAAATGATAGAGCATGAACAATGCAATGCAGAATGGGCGCTCAAGATACAGATGGATGCTCTGGTAGCTCAATTCGAGGCGTTTGACGATGTCTATCTGCGGGAGCGTAAAACTGACGTAATACAGGTAGTAGAACGCGTGCTTAAGAAGCTTACCGGCCAGCCGGGCTATCTGCCGCCTGCCACCCTGCCTGGCGTGAAAATGATTTTGGTAGCGCACGATATTAGTCCGGCTGATTTGATCCAACTCAAGCCGCACCAATTTTCCGCCATCCTTACCGATTTGGGCGGTGCCACCTCGCACACCGCCATCATAGCGCGTGGTCTGAGTACTCCATGTGTGGTGGGCTTGCATCGTGCGCGCCAGTTGATGCGTGAGAACGATCTGCTCATCGTGGATGGTAGACAAGGTGTTGTTATTGTTAACCCGGATGAACAAGTTCTTGTCCAATACAAACTGCTTCAGAACCACTGGGAAGAAAATCGGAAAAAACTTAAGTGCCTCAAATCCACACCCGCCAATACACTGGACGGCACCGCTATTGAGCTGCACGCGAATATTGAGCTTCCAAACGATTTGGCGGCAGTTTATGAAAATGGCGCTACAGGTATAGGCTTATTTCGCAGCGAATTTTTGTTCCTTAATCGTGATGTCCTGCCGGATGAAGAAGAACAGTTTGTAGCTTATCGCGCTGTGGCAGAAGGAATGAAAGGACTGCCTGTCACCATTCGTACCTTTGATCTTGGTGCGGACAAACAACTGAATGGTGCACAACGGGTTGCCAGCAACCCTGCATTAGGGTTGCGCGCTATCCGGCTGTGCCTGGTAGAACCGCAATTGTTTCGTACTCAATTACGTGCCTTGCTACGCGCTTCGCACTATGGCAACGTAAAAATACTGATACCCATGCTTTCCGGTGTGTCGGAAATTAACCAGACCCTGCAATTCATCGTTAATACCAAGCAAGGCCTGGAAGATGAGGGTATTCCCTATAATCGTGAAATACAAATTGGCGGCATGATAGAAATTCCTGCCGCCGCTCTGGTGCTCGAAGTATTTATCAAGAAACTGGATTTCCTCTCCATCGGTACCAACGATTTAATTCAGTATACGCTGGCAATAGATCGCACAGATGAAGAGGTGGCTCACTTGTATGATCCGTTGCATCCCGCTGTTTTATACCTGCTGGCGCACGTTATTGGTAACGCCAATAAGGCGGGCATTCCGATTTCGGTATGCGGAGAAATGGCTGGTAATGCCGATTACACTCGTCTGCTGCTCGGTCTCGGCTTGCGTCAATTTTCCATGAATTCATCGCAACTGCTTAGTGTGAAACAGTGTGTACTTAACACAAGCCTGCCAGAGCTTGTCACACTGACGCAAAGAATATTGCGCGCTAACGATCCACTAAAAATACGTGAGTTGCTGGAAAAATTGAACGCTGCTTAAGTAATTTGAGCAAAAATAATCAACCATTAACTTCTTCAGCTTGAACCGGTGCCACGCCAGCACGAATCACCGCTTCATCAAGAGCGGGAGAGCAAAGCTCGATGAAACGGTATGCGAAGTTGCGCAGATAGTGTCCGTGCCGAAAAGCGATATAAGTGATGTTCTTGCCAAACAAGTGTGTGCTGTCGAGCAAACGGAGCTCGGTATCCTTAGATGGGTTGAATGCCATTGAAGCAATAATCCCAATGCCTATCCCAGTTCTACATACGTCTTGATCACGTCCGCATCCAGTGCCGACATGACGATGTCTGGCTCCAGCCCCGCCGCAGCGAAGGACTGGTCTATTCCGGCCCGTCCAGTTAGGCCATCGTGGTAGGTGACGATGGGATAATCTGCAACCGCCTCCAGCGAGATCGGATGAACACTCTCTAACGGATGTCCGGCAGGTACAATTACCGCATGGTGCCAGGAGTAATAGGGAAATATATCGAGTCCGGTAACATCGGAAAGTGCTTCGGTGGCCACGCCTATGTCTGCCTGTCCATCCAGTAGCATGGAAACTATTTCATTGGGGCTGGCTTGGTGTAGTTTTAGATGCACCTTGGGGAATGCTTTCTTGAATTCCGTCACTACTCGTGGCAGGGCGTAGCGTGCTTGAGTATGCGTGGCAACGAGGGTAAGGCGACCTTCATCACGCCCGCTATATTGGTTAGCCAAATTCGTTATATTGTTCGCATCCAATAGAATACGGTTAACAATTCCTACAAGTTCACGTCCGGGTTCGGTCAATCCCAGCAGTCGTTTACCTTTGCGCACGAATAACTCAATGCCCAGTTCATCCTCTAAATCCTTGATGTGCTTGGAGACGCCCGACTGAGAGGTGAACAGTGCGTTAGCCGCCTCGGTGAGATTGAAATTGCTTGCGACCGTTTCGCGGATAATGCGCAATTGTTGAAAATTCATGATTTTCTCCGTTATGCTTCGAACAGCTTAATCTGGCATGGCCGAATGAACACTTCGTTACCTACAGCTACAGGGGTGAGGTTGAAACGTTCGCGACTTAGTTCGATCTCCACCACCTCGCCGTCCGATTGCTGCTTCTAGTCGTACCACCGACCCGATGGCGCGCACTTGCTTCACTATTACCGGCAGGGAAGATTGCCGCGGTATCAGACTAATGTCAATGTCATGCGGGCGTACGTAGGCTACAGCATCGCCTTGTTGTTGCGTCCAAAGGGCATGAGTCCGGCTGTGAAATAAATTTACATTACCGAAGAATTGATAGACGAAAGGTGAGGCAGGATTAGCAGGCGGAACAGCGCGTAATGTTGGAACACGAAACCAACATTGGGCTCACGAGCATCGCGCTTTTCAACCTCCTTGCCATGAAAAAGTATTTTGCCGGAATTCTGTACATCCAGTCCTCCGATAATGCGCAACATCAATAGTTTTGCCAAATCCGGAAGGATCCAGTAATGCAATCAATTCGCCGCCATTTACCTCGAGATTGATGTTGTTTAGCGCAGTAAAATTGCCGAACTGCTTATTCAACTTCTGAATAGTGATGCTCATTCCGTTTCTCCATGAGGAAGTTGGTCGTCATTGCCTTTGACCTTCAATTCTTCAATCGACTTGGCGAACAACGTAACTAAAGCAAATCAGTCGTGCAGTGTATAGACGCCAAGAACATAGTAAAAATCATAAATTCAGCTTTGCTTATCGTATTTGGGAATAAGCACGATATGCTGAGATGCAATACTTAAAAGAATGTAAAGCAGTCAAATATATAATTCCCTTTTATTTTTATTAAAGCCTGCTATTCTGTTTTACTATAAATAGAATGATCCTCATTATTAAATAACAATGGGTTGATATGAATATTCCTTCAATGCCGGAATGGTATCCAAAGAATTAATGGATTCAGACAGTGATAAATTCAATGAACTTGTTGTTGATGGAAATGAATGGTTTCGGAATTTATTTTTGAATGAAATATGGCCGAGAACGTGCCGGAGCAACCAATATCTTGGATTCTGCATCCCGCCGCATAGCCGCCTCGCCAAATAACTTGAGTGCAATGTAATGTGATTGTGCCCGGGCTTCACTCATACTATCCTCGTGGCGCACGCGTCTGTAAAGGCGATCAGCAGCAGCCCGTAAGCAGCATATACTAGACCTAGCCGGATAAGCTGAGATAGTGTTAAACCTTCAACAAAATAGATAAGGAAAAATATCATGTCACCAAAAATCAAAATAATATCATTGCAAGCCGCAGTAATCGCCATGCTAGTGGCGCTCGTCTATATAGCATTCACAAGTCCTGCGAATGCAGCGGCTGAGACAAAAGATAGCCAGACTGGGCGGCATTTGAGCAATCTTACTAAAAATAAAAGCGAGCAGAGTTACTCCTCCAACGGATATGGAATGCACGGCGGGAGTCAGTTACCCACAAAAATTACTGATCCTCACTCACCTTATGGTAATCCTTACGGGAACGCATCGATTAACAATCCTTACACCTTGCAGGTGCCTGCCAAATAATTGGTCAAAATGAACTGTCAACGTTTGAACAGGAGATGTAATGTCGTTTGAATTTATGCTTCCAGAAATGTTGCAACAAATTCGAGTTCGGGGCGGCGTAGAAACATATGTCGACGCATATTTGACTGAATGGCGTAGCACTACATAGAGGTCTTTTATGAAAGACTGGATCCCGGTATTATTTGCGATAGGCACGGTTATCATTATCTTTGCACTGGTGATAGTTACTGTGGCTGGGCTCACCAATTAATCGCTTTGGGTCAAATTCCCCGCCGTTTGCGGGGTAAGTATTGCGGATGAGTAAATATATCCATAAGAATTACAACGTCACGACGGATGGTACTTTGCAAGCCCGGTTGGGAAACAGAGAGATGAGGCTATGACATGATGGGCAAATACATCAAAAATCAAGGCGATGAGAATTATAAATTAAACTTTAACCATCAGCTTGCGCTGTTTTGAGATATGTGCGAACTGCTCGGCATGAACTGCAATGTTCCCACTGATATTTGTTTTTCTTTTACTGGTTTTCAGAAACGGGGCGGAGAAACGGGCAGACATGCTGACGGCTGGGGCATCGCTTTTTTCGAGGGTAAGGGCGTACGGCTATTTTTGGATCCAAAACCTTCAGCCCAATCGCCTATTGCTGAACTGGTGCGTAACTATCCTATCCAATCCCTTAACGTCATTGCGCATATTCGTAAGGCGACTCAAGGCTTGGTATCGTTGGAAAACACCCATCCGTTTGTGCGCGAGCTGTGGGGCCAGTACTGGGTTTTTGCGCACAACGGTAATCTGCCGCAGTTTCAGCCTGAGTTATATGGTGGCTTTGTTCCTGTGGGAAATACTGATAGCGAACGTATTTTTTGCTGGTTGCTGCAAAGTCTGAGAATTCGTTTTAAGGACATACCGCCAACGCGTGATGTTCTGTTTACCGCATTGCATGAGCTAACCGACCAGCTTGCTGGCATGGGCATTTTTAACTACCTTTTATCTAACGGTGAATGCCTGTTCGCGCATTGCTCTACTGAATTAAACTATCTTATTCGCCAAAGCCCATTCAATGTGGCGCATCTCAAGGATGAGGATATGACAGTCGATTTCAGCCACGTGACCACGCCCAATGATCGCGTGGCTATCATCGCCACCATGCCGTTGACTGACAACGAGCCTTGGCAAGCCATGGCGCCGGGCACATTGTGGATGTTCCATGAGGGTGAGGCTGTTGCACAACTTGTTACGACTCCCAGTACGATAAAATCGCTGGCCGAAGATTGGCGCACCATGAATTAATCGATGAATTAATCGAGAAAATTTTCCGGTGCATGGGCAAGCATTCCGAATGCCTGCGCGACCGCATGATGAGTTATTTTTCCGTTCACGATATTGAGTCCTTTGCGTAACGCAGCGTTATCCTTTAGTGCCTGCTTCCAGCCTTTATTTGCTAATTGCATTACATAAGGCAAAGTCGCATTGGTTAGCGCCAGCGTGGAGGTGCGGGGTAGGGCGCCGGGCATGTTCGCCACAGCATAATGAATGACCCCCTCGACCACATAAATCGGGTTCTCGTGCGTGGTGGGATAGGTTGTTTCAATGCAGCCGCCTTGATCCACTGCAACATCCACGATCACCGAGCCTTGGCGCATGGTTTTGAGATCATCGTAGCGTATCAGCTTGGGTGCAATGGCCCCGGTGATTAGCACCCCGCCGATGACAAGATCGGCAGTGGCAATCTGTTCCAGCAAATTGTGTCGATTGAAAAAAACCAAATGCACGTTAGCTGGCATGATATCGCTCAGATAGCGCAGCCGCTCCAGTGAAATGTCGAGGAGGGTGACATTTGCGCCCAGACCTGCTGCCATTTTGGCGGCATTCATGCCCACTACGCCCCCGCCGAGGATGACAACATGCGCGGGTAGCACTCCGGGGACCCCTCCTAACAGAACGCCTCGTCCCCCATATAATTTTTCGAGATATTTGGCCCCTTCATGTACGGCCATGCGTCCGGCGACTTCAGACATGGGTGTAAGCAGTGGTAATTCTCGTGAAGGCAATTCAATCGTTTCGTAAGCGATGCAAGTTGCACCAGAATCCAGATGTGCTTGGGTTAGTTTTTCATTTGCGGAAAAATGAAAATAGGTGAACAGTGTTTGACCGGGCTTGATTTGCTGCCATTCCGGCTCAATCGGCTCTTTAACTTTAACAATCAGATCGGCATCCGCCCATATCGTGTCGGCGTCGGAGACGATACGTGCACCTACTGCAAGATACTGCTCGTCACTGAAGCCACTAACGAATCCTGCACCTGCCTCTATCAGTACAGAATGACCGGCCACTATAAGCGATTCTGCGCCGGATGGAACCAGTGCGACACGGCTTTCGTTTGCTTTGATTTCTTTGGGTATTCCGATTCTCATATGATTTGCCTCACCAAGGAGATCCAAGATAACAAAAAATGTAACGATGGGTTGCTCATTTTGTTTGTAAATATTGTCTCGATTTAAACACCATTGATCAATTGCGCATCATAAAGATATCTAGAGCAACTTGAATAGCTTTAGCGCACGCCATGGACTGAGTTAGAAAAAGCGATTGCGCCATATTATCCAAGCAGCGGTGGGCGGGGGCGTCCGCCCATTGGCTTGGTTCGAATGCTGCGCATGCTGCAAGTGTATATCGCGCAACAATGCTTAGAGTTGTCTGATGAAGGGGCAGAAGATGCGCTTTTTGACAGTCAGGTCATCCGTTGTTTAGTCGGTGTTGATTTGAGCCGCGGACGTCTTGGGCAATGCATGTTATCAAGGAGTCGAGAAGCGGGAGGAGAACCTGGAGCTACCCATGACCTGGCATGTCGCGATGCGACCGGAAAAACACAAGGCATTGCTCAAAACGACAGAGGGTGAGCTACTGGAGAAGATTGAACATACTAAAGTCAGCAATCGCGCCAAAGTCGAGCATCCTTTCCATTTGGTGAAAAATTTATTTCTTCATCGCAAGGTGCGTTACAAAGGATTGGCTAAAAAAACTGTCCAGTTGTTTTACTGTTCGGTTTGGCTAATTGGATGCTGGCTCGCTGGTGGTTATTTGCCGTAGATACTCGAGGTGCGGTCTAAAAATGGGAAATGCAAAAAATGGCTCGAATTGCCACAATTCATGCTTAACAAGCTTATTCTCGGACCAAAACTGCAAAACTTGCTCATGTTCTTTTCGTGCCGAACTGGATTCAAGCATCCAGTTCGGCACGGCCTGCGTATTGGGTATGTAGCTGATACAATGAGGAGCAAAACATAACCCCAATTTTAAACCAGCACGCCCACCATATGCTATCCGGGTTTACACACATGAAACACGTTTCTACTGAAGACGTGCAGTGCGCATTATTGACCCAGTTGATCCAGCGCATAGCGACGGGTGACGAAGCCGCGCTCTCACATTTTTACGACCATACCCTGTCGCGCGTTTACGCGCTAGCTCTGCGCATTGCGGGTCGTTGCGATCTGGCAGAAGAAATCTGCGTGGAAATTTTTTGGCAAGTCTGGCGTGACGCGACACGTTACGACAGTACACGCGGCCAGCCACTAGCCTGGCTTTTAGTGATAACACGCAGCCGAGCGCTTGATGCTCTGCGGCGACTGGATCGCATAGCGTATTGCCCAGACCCAGAAATTTATCTCGACGGCGTGCCCTGCCCCGAGGGCTCCCCGCTCGACCAATTGATGCAGGTAGAACAGTCCGGCGCGCTCGGACGTGCGCTTACTACGCTCACCCCGGTGCAGCGGCAAATGGTGGGGCTGGCTTTTTATAAAGATCTGTCACATCAAGAAATCAGCGACCAAACCGGGCTTCCGCTCGGCACAGTCAAATCCCATCTCAAACGCGCGCAAGCGACTCTGCGCATTGCCATTTGTCAGACATGAGGCTCATATGAAAAACAACGACTCTCCCACTCTCGACGCTGCATTGATCAAAGCCATGGCCGCCGCTACGCCGCCCGAAGCACCCACAGTGGACGCCACTGTGCGGATGCACAAACAGCTTTTCCAGCGCATCCACTCGCTCAGCCCAGACTACATTTTTGTACACAAGCACGAAGGGGAATGGGTGCCTCTACTGCGCGGCGTTGAACTCAAACAGCTGCATCAAGATGGTGCCCAGCGTTCTTATCTTATGCGTATGGCGGCGGGTAGCCGCATCCCTCCGCACGAGCACGCGCTCGACGAGGAAGCATTGGTGCTGGAAGGCGACGTTACCATCAACGGAGTGCTATGCCGTAGCGGTGACTATCACTTTGCGCCACGCGGTAAACCGCACGGCTGGCTTACCTCACAGGCTGGCTGTGTGCTGTTCGTGCGCGGCTGCATTGAAGTCTCCCCGCATCGTTGAGGCGCCTCTCTTGCATGGTTTTCGCCGTGGCAATCATCATGGCGGCCATGCCCGTTTTTGCTGCTCCTACCGAACCTGCCACACTGGAACTTTATGTGGCCCCCGCCTGGCTACCCGGCGGTCACCTGCAAACCATCTACACCAATCTCTTCATCACCGCTCCCCAAGCCGACTACCGGCGCGAACGGCTTGAACTCGACGACGGGGATTTTTTGGATTTTGACTGGATAGACGGCAACGCAAACGCACCCGTCGTCGTGCTATTCCACGGGCTCGAAGGTAGCTCGGCCAGCTACTATGCGCAGGGCTTGATGCACAGCGTAAAAGCGCGCGGCTGGAACGGCGTTGTCGCGCATTTTCGCGGCTGCTCGGGTGAAGACAACCGTCTGCCGCGCGCCTATTTCGCCGGAGACAGCGCAGAAATCGAACGCATTCTGCGCCACATCAAATCACGTCATCCCGACGCGCCGCTATACGCAGTTGGTGTCTCGCTAGGTGCTAACGCTTTGCTGAAATGGCTGGGCGAATCCAGCGAATCAGCGCACAGTCTGGTGGCGCGCGCCGCCGCCGTTTCCGCTCC
>JBKJQT010000339.1:0-2613 GCA_046593855.1 Candidatus Nitrotoga sp.
TTACCTCGGTTGGCGACGACTGATTGATCGTGCTCATGGCTCCTTGTCCCCTCGTGCCGTCATGTTTGCCGCGTTGGGTATGAATGGCGTTCAACAATTAACTGTGACATAGCCAAATTATTTTTATACGATCATTCCCGCCGCCACAGTATTATTCGTCGCCTCATCAATGACAATAAAGCTGCCCGTAAAACGGTTTTTTATATAGCTGTCGAAAACCAACGGCTGTTGCACCTTCATCGCCACGCGAGCAATATCGTTCATATTAAGTGTGGCACTGCTATGATGTTTCAGCGTATTAACATCCACACGATATTCAAGGCGCGCAAACACACACTTCACCACACGCGTAGTGTGCTTGATAATGTATTTGCGATTCAGGTCAAGTGGCAATTCAGACAGCCAGCACAGCATGGCCTCAAATTCCTTAGAAACTTGCGGCATAGTGACAGACTTCACAAACATATCGCCACGCGAGATATCGATCTCATCCGTCAGAGTTAACGTAACCGATTGTGGCGCACAAGCACGTTGCAAGTTGCCACCGTAGGTGACGATCTCTTTCACCTTGGTGGTACGGCCGGAAGGCAAGATAGTAATTTCTTCGCCCACCGCAATATCTCCAGACTCAATACGTCCCATGTAACCGCGGAAATCGTGATATTCCTGCGTCTGCGGACGGCACACCCATTGCACTGGATAGCGGAAATCAGTCGTATTGATATCATGGTCAATCACCACATTTTCCAGCAATTCCAATAGTGGGCTGCCTTGATACCAATTTAAATTTTCGCCGCGCTCCACCACCATGTCGCCATTCAATGCCGACATTGGAATGCAGGTCATCTCATGCAAGCCCAGCTGCGCGGCAAATGCACGATACTCTGCGCAAATCGCGTCGAACGTTTCTTCCGAATAATCCACCATATCCATTTTGTTAACGGCCAGCACAATATGCGGTACACCCACCAGGCTGGTGATGAAAGTATGGCGACGTGTTTGTGTCAAAACGCCCTTGCGTGCATCAATTAAAATAATAGCAAGGTTCGCTGTACTGGCCGCAGTTACCATGTTGCGCGTGTACTGCTCATGCCCAGGCGTATCGCCGATGATAAATTTACGCTTAGGGGTAGCAAAATACCGATAAGCTACGTCAATGGTAATTCCCTGCTCGCGCTCCGCCTGCAAGCCGTCGGTAAGCAATGATAAATCCACTGCCCCCATGCCGCCCCGCCGCTCACTGGTTTTGGTGATGGCAGAAAGTTGATCTTCGAAAATAGACTTGGAGTCGTGTAACAAGCGGCCAATCAACGTGCTCTTGCCATCGTCGACGCTGCCAGCAGTGATAAAACGAAGTAGCTGTGTGGTGTTGCTCATAATTAAAAGTAACCTTCTTTTTTGCGCAGTTCCATTGATGCCTCTGAGGTCTGATCGTCCATACGTGTCGCGCCGCGCTCGGTAATGCGTGTGATTGCCGTTTCTTCAATAATTTCCTGCGCATTGCGAGCATGCGACTCTACCGGACAGGTACACGTCATATCGCCCACCGTACGGAAACGCACCATCATTTTTTCCACCGTTTCACCTGACCTTGGCTGCACCAGATGCGACACGGGCAAAATACCATTATCGCGGCGAATCACTTCGCGTTCATGCGCGTAATAGATATCGGGGATATATAGCTTTTCGCGAGAGATATATTCCCAAATATCCATTTCCGTCCAGTTACTGATCGGAAACACGCGAATATTTTCACCGGCATGTACCCGCGTGTTGTATGTATCCCACAACTCGGGGCGCTGATTTTTCGGATCCCACTGACCGAACTCGTCGCGGAAAGAAAAAATGCGCTCCTTGGCTCGTGCTTTCTCTTCGTCACGGCGCGCACCGCCAATACAAGCATCGAAACCAAACTCGGCAATCGTTTCCAGTAAGGTCACAGACTGGAAGGCATTGCGTCCCTGATCTGCATTTTTCAGCACAATCGTTCCCTTCTTGATTGAACCATCCAGCGAACGTACGATTAGCCGCTCGCCCAAATCAGAGGCCAGTTTGTCGCGACAAGCGATCACTTCAGGAAAGTTATGCTCAGTATCGATATGTACCAGCGGAAACGGAAAGCGCGCCGGGCGGAAAGCCTTTTCTGCCAGGCGCAACATGACGATGGAATCCTTGCCACCAGAAAATAACAGCGCAGGATTTTTGCATTCCGCCGCCACCTCTCGCATGATGTGGATAGATTCACTTTCCAGCACATCCAGATGGGTAAAAGGTTGATTACTCATTTTTTCTCAACTTCTAAAAATATAAATTCAAGATAACTGAATCTATGGTTCAACAAATAATGCGCCGCGGGCGGATGAGGCACGCCTTTTCAGACAGCTCCCGAAGCCAGAACCGACTATACCTACCTAATCGGAGTAATCTTGCTCACGTGCAAACCGCACTCCTTATTTTGCGTATCCTCCCACCACCAGCGCCCGGAGCGGATATCCTCGCCCGGTGTGATAGCACGTGTACAGGGTGCGCAACCAATGCTGGGATAAAAACGATCATGCAGTTTGTTATAAGGCACTTCATACTGCTTGAGGTATTCCCAAACTTCAGCATTAC
>JBKJQT010000355.1:0-10169 GCA_046593855.1 Candidatus Nitrotoga sp.
CTCGGTTGGCGACGACTGATTGATCGTGCTCATGGCTCCTTGTCCCCTCGTGCCGTCATGTTTGCCGCGTTGGGTATGAATGGCGTTCAACAATTAACTGTGACATAGCCTAAATAAATGCTTGAAAAATTTTTTTCACCCTGTCCGCGCGGCTTGGAAACAATACTGGCCAATGAACTGAATACGCTAGGCGCACAAGAGGTGCGTACCACCGATGGGGGCGTTCATTTCTCCGGCCCCTTTTTGTTGAGCTACCTTGTCAATCTGCACAGCCGCGTTGCCAGCCGAGTGCTATGGCGCGTGGCGATAGCTCATTATCGCAACGAGCAGGACATTTTCGATACCACCTATGCGCTGCCGTGGAACGATTGGTTCGACACCTCACACACCATCCGCGTCAACATGACGGCCATTAAATGCCCCTTGAAAAGTCTGGATTTCGCCACACTGAAAATCAAGGATGCTGTGTGCGATAAATTCCGCGCACTTACCGGGGAACGCCCCAGCGTGGATACCCATACGCCGGATATCCGCATCCATGTCTTCCTTGAGGCCAGCCGCATGACGCTGTATGTCGACACGTCCGGTGATGCGCTATTTAAGCGCGGTGTTCGCCAATACACCAACGTTGCACCCCTGCGCGAGAATCTGGCGGCGGGTATTTTGCAGCTTGCGGGTTGGCGGCCCGGCATGCCGCTACTTGACCCGATGTGCGGCAGTGGCACTTTCCTGATTGAAGCGGCACTGATTTCGCTCAACATCGCCCCCGGCATTAACCGCAGTTTTGCCTTCGAGAAACTGAAAAATTTCGACGCCGCAGCATGGAGTGACATGCGCCGCCAAGCGCAAGCGGCACAAAAATCGATTATCGCATTGCCGATTTTCGGCAGTGATTTATATGGTGACGAACTTAAAGCCGCACATCTTAATCTGGAAAACGCAGGACTGCGAGAAGCGGTGTCGCTCAATCAAGCGAACGTACTGGAGATTTCCGCTCCAGCCGACCATGGCGTACTGGTAGCAAACCTGCCTTATGGTGAGCGCATGGGCGACTTGGAAGAACTGCAAGAGTTATACCCAAAGCTGGGGGACGTGCTGAAGAAAAAATTTGGCGGCTGGAATGCCTATCTGTTCACTTCCGATTTACGCATACCAAAGTCCATCCGCCTGTCCGTTTCACGCCGCACTCTGCTGTTCAACGGCGCAATTGAATGCCGTCTATTTGAATACAAGATGGTGGCGGGAAGCAATCGCACTTGAATAAAACTATATGTAAAAAACTCAAATTTCTAAACAAGACAAAGGCACGAGTAAAAAATTTGAGCGCGGCATATTATTGATATGTAAGCGATAATTTATTAGAGTAACGCCCTATTGTGACTAAACAGGTTAAGCAGGCAAGTCGCAAAGCGACTGCTCGCAAAATTGGATTTTTAGAGGTGTACTCTAGTCCAATTACGTTCCGCCAACTCGATACGTAAGCCGGAGAATCAGTGATCATGAGGCGGCACAGCGTTTGAACAGCGTGCGTGAATTCACTTCAAAATAATATTTAGCCGTTCGAAAACAGGCTGAATTTTAAAACCGCACCTTTAGACTTATTCCCGATTGGAATGTTCTGCATCCAGCCACAAGCAGCGTCGTATTTACTGCACTCTTACAATTCACTGATTTTCAGCCAGCATTTTCCCAAGGACTGGGCATTAAACCTGCTGAAATAAAGTTGCTTGGCAGAACAAAACGTGCAATATTTTTATGGTAAATTTATTTCACTACTCTAAGTCGTGGTTTGCCAGGTAGCATGGGTTTATCTGGCGAAGTCGCGCTACCACTATCCGTTGGAAGTGTCGGTATGGAATCATTTCCCTGAAAAACCAACCCTTGCCCAGTTTCCTTGGCAAAAATACCAATCACAGCATCTATCGGCACGACCAGTCCATGCGACACACCCCCAAAGCGGCCACCGCAGGTAATCTCCTCATTACCAATATGAAGGTTACGTACTGCAACCATGCTAAGGTTAATCACGATTTCACCATCCTTAACATAAGCTTTTGGCACTCGCGTTTGTTCACTCACTTTCACTGCTAAATAAGGAGTTAGAGCACTGTCAGAACACCAGTCATAAATCGCACGTATCAAATATGGTTTTGTAGAAAACTCCTTCACTTCCGCATCGCTTTTTCGGCTGCCGTCATCGCTTCAATATAGGCCGGACGCGAAAACAATCGTTCAGCATACTTCATCAGCGGCGCAGCCTCCTTGGCAAGTTGAATATCATAATATTCCAGTCGCCATAGTAATGGAGCGATTGCCACGTCAAGCATGGAGTATTCATCATTCAGCATGAATTTTTGTTTGGCAAAAATCGGGGCAATCTGGGTCAAACTGTCGCGTACTGACAGGCGCGCCTTATCTGCGGTCTTTTGCATTCCACTTTCCAGTGCACCAATGTGACAGAACATCTCACTCTCAAAGCGATGTAAAAATAATCTGGCACGCGCACGCATTACAGGATCGGCAGGCATCAATTGCGGATGCGGGAATCGTTCGTCAATGTATTCGTTAATGATATTGGATTCATACAGAACCAAGTCTCGCTCTACCAGCACTGGTACCATATTATACGGATTCATTATCATGAGATCTTCGGGTTTGTTGAACACGTCGACATCAATGATCTGGAAATCCATCCCTTTTTCATACAACACGATACGGCAGCGCTGACTGAACGGGTCTGTTGTTCCCGAGTAAAGCGTCATCATAGCGCGGCTCACACTTTTATCAGATGGTTACGTAACATCGTGCGACGCACCAGCAGAAATCCGATAACAGCGACTATCGGGCTGATCACAATAACGGATATCACTGGCATAGTTCCGGTACCATTTACGCCAGCAATCCAAATATAACGTTCAAACAGCGTGCCGATGATAATACTGGCGGCTACAGTCAAGATAATGGGCGGTGAGTGTCGCGACGCTCGCATAGCTAACACAGTAAACGGGATAATAAGTTTGAGAACTATCATTGACCACCATAACACGCTGTAGTCGCCATTCTGCATTCCCATCACGCGATCAACTTCGTTTGGAAGATTGGGATACCAGATGACCAAGTATTGCGCAAAGAAGGTGTAAATCCACAGCAAAGTGAATGCAAACATCATCTGCGCGAGGTAGTTATAAATATAATCTTCAACGGGGCGCACCAATTTAGCGCGTGTATTCAGCACGTAAATCCAAGTCACCAAGAAGGCCATGAACATATTGAAATTACTAATGAAATGCTGCATGCCGTAAATCGCGCTGTGCCAGGATGGAACCAACGTCATCTCAAAGTCCCATGCGACCATAGTGCCATACAATACAAACGTATAAGGGATCCAATTAGCGATATTGTGGAAGTTTTGTTTATCTTCCTCACTACGATCACTCACTTCCTGTCGTTTGATAAATACCGAAAAAATAGTTATTACCGCAAGCATACCAAGCACTTGGCGTGCAACCAAAAATGTATAGTTATGCCAAGCGGGTAGATGGTGCCCGTGCTCAGCCGACTTGCTTAGCCAAGGAAAAGTGTTTTGGCCGCCGACCAATAAAATTATTAGCAAAACAAATGCTAATGGGAAAAGACCAAACAGGGACACTGCTATCCGACGTATTTCATAACGCCATTGCGCCCCCACTAGGTGCAAAACTGCACTTAATGTCACACCACCCAGCGCAAGGTATAGCACCACCAAAAAGCTAACCGTCAAGAATGACCAATTACTATAAGAAAACATTTGCTCCACTCCCTTATTTGACTGCTGGCGTCACCGCCGTTGCAGGCTGCCCATTTTGCAGAACCTTACGCACATAGTTGATCACATTCCAACGTTCATTAACTGACAGGTCATTAGCGTAAGGTGGCATCACCGCACCACCAAAGGTCATGTATCCCCAGATAAAACCATCTGTACGCTGTTTCGTTTGCTCAGCTGTAAGATCGAATGGCTTAAGCAATAGTTTAGCCCCAACCAACCCATCTCCCTTGCCAGCAAAGCCGTGGCAGGGCGTACAATAGATCTTAAATAATTTGCCGCCAAGCGCCACAGACTTATCGTCTGCCTGGACTGGATTCACTTGCTTCTCTGCCTCAGTCTGATCCTTCACCAAAGAAGTTGTACCCGGAACTGGAACCGAATGTTTTGGATATGGCTTCATTCCTGGGTTTTTTAAATCCACACTTTCTTGCGGTTTAATGCTGATTTGATTCGCCATGTCATGCGACCATGGCCATGCCTGCGCTATGGCTGGGACAAGCAATAATGCTGTTGCCAAATATAGTTTTATCATTTTCCCGCCTCTTCCTGAATCTCAAGTGCCTTATGCTTGGTAAAAATCAGCTTAACAGAAGCAATGGCCGACTCCTCCGCTTTCACCAAAATGCCAATTTGGTCTTCTGACACCTTAGTGCTATACAACGACGACCGCTTGGCAGGTAAGCCCGCGCAAATGAGAAACCCGAGGACTGTTATAAACACACCACCCAGAATAAACATTTCGTAGGTCAGTACAAAATCTGGAGGGAACGGTACAATTGGCTTACCCCCTTTAATCTGCAAGAAAAAATTGGCCTGCGCACTCGCGATAAGGAAAAAGGCGAGCAAGCCACCAGTACAGGCACCAATCAAGGTGAACCACTGCACATTGACTGGAATATCGCCCAATACTGTTTCCACTTCAGGATGTTCAATGGGTGACTTGATGGTCAAGTCCTTCATACTAAACCCTTTGATAGGGGCCACACGCAATTCATTAATTGCAGCCACGGCCTCATCAAAATCATTAAATAGTGCAAGTAAATGACGTTGGCTCATTTAGTACTCTCCCTTCATGGCGGGTTTGCTCTTTAGCGCTAGACTACGGTGATACACCATTTCTTTGACTTCATACATGGAAACAGACGGGAATACCTTGCAGAACACCATGAACAACAAAGTGAACCAGCCAAAACTACCGAACACGATACCCCACTGTACTAAACTCGGCCATTGATCATGATCCCAAGTCCAAGGATAGTGACCGTGTGCGAAGCTTGGTGCGATGATCATCCAGCGTTCCAGCCACATACCCACGTTAAGCAATATTGACACAACGAACAATATCGGAAGATGAGTCTGAAAACGCTTAAAGGCGAGTAACAATGGCAGGATAGATCCAAAAAAGATCATTGCCCAGAAGAATGGAGCGTACGGACCCGTAGCTTTAAATATTAATTGATCCTTGGCTGTCTGGTCATGCCCATACCAGACTGAAGCGAACTCAATCAGATTCAGGTAAGTCCACACCATCGCAATGGCGAAGGTCAGCCTAACCAACTTCTTCATTATTGGCAAGGTCATGTACTCTTCAAACTTGAACACATATCGCAGGATAATAAAAAGCGTAATGATCGCGGCACAACCAGAATATAAGGCACCCGCTACAAAATAAGGAGGGAATGAGGTTACGTGCCAACCGGCCACGTTCGACATTGCAAAATCAGAGGCTACAATAGAGTGTACTGACACCGCCAAAGGAATCAAGAAACAAGCTATGGTCAGATAAGTAATTCGAAAATTACGCCACTGACGATCAGTTCCTTCCCAGCCCAATGACATTAATGTGTACAGTTTCTTGCGCCAACCAGAATGAATGTTGTCACGGCAAATTGCCAAATCAGGAATCATGCCAACATATAGAAAGAGGACTGAAGAACTCAAGTATGTGGCTATCGCGAACATATCCCATACTAGCGGCGACTGGAAATTTGGCCACACCCAGCGCTCATTAGGATAAGGCATCACATAATAGACCTGCCATAACCTACCCAAGTGCACCAAAACAAACAAGCCCGCTGTCATCAAAGAGAAGGTTGTCATCGCCTCGGCAAAACGATATATCGGCTTACGCCAATCGGCGTGCATTAAATGCAGAATCGCTGACAACAAGGTTCCGGAATGGCTCATTCCTATCCAAAAGATGAAGGTAGCGATGTATAAACCCCAAACATGAGTATTGTTCTTATTGGTAACACCCATACCAGTTCGATACTGGTAAACCTCACATCCTACCGCTACGCCAATCATAGCAATAGCGACAAGGAGTATCACCCAGAACATTCTTCTTGGGCTTTCCAAGGTCTTAAGCACATACTTGTTAATCTGTTCCCAAGCTATATCTTCGCGTATATCTTTTCCCATTATTCTATTTCCTCCCGTTGTCCCTACGCGAAAGTAACCGCGGCGACGCTTCACTCCCGCGGCGCCCCCTTACATGGCTTAGATAGCGCTTTCGCGCACCTGCTCTAAATACATTACAGACGGATATGTACGCAACTCTTCCAAAATGCGATAGCCGCGCAGCTTTGTGGCTTCTTCTCCCGTGTCCTTGGCTTGCTTATCCTTGTTCAGCTCAACCTGTTGCTGCTTCCACTCCTTCCCAACCCTAGCCTCTGGATCAACCAGATTGCCAAAAGAAATAGCTCCCGTCGGGCAAGCCTGTTGACATGCAGTTTGCACCTCACCATCACGCACAAATCGCCCTTCGCTACGGGCGTTACTCTTAGCGGCAGTTAGTCTTTGCACACAAAATGTGCATTTCTCCATAACACCCTTGCCGCGCACAGTTACATCTGGATTGAGCTGCTGATTCATTGGTTCCGGCCACACATTGTTGGTGGTTGGGTAATCGTACCAGTTGAAGTAACGCACCTTATATGGACAGTTTGCGTTACAGTACCGTGAGCCGACGCAACGGTGGTAATTCTGCGAGTTCAGCCCATCTGCCGTGTGGTTTGTAGCACCTACTGGGCAAACTGTTTCGCATGGAGCTGACTCACACTGCTGACACAACATGGGCAGAAACTGAGCCCCTTGGTCAGCAAATTCTCGCCCATCATTATTCCAGTAACGCTCGATCCGTATCCAATGATGAGAATGTCCATGGGAAAATTTTTCCTTGCCAACTACTGGCAGATTGTTTTCCGCATAACATGCCACGCTACAGGCATTGCAGCCGGTACACGAGTCCAAATCAATACCCATTGCCCACTTGTATTCTCGATGAGGCAACTCATCCGACGGATGCTGCTGGCGAAAGTTAGACCAGTTTTCTAATAAGTTGGTAATAGACACCTTTTACACCTCCTCCGAAAGATTCACTTTGTTAGATGGCATCCTAACAGCGATTTTTTTGCCCATCTGATTGCCGCCTACTGGGCCTTCATCTTTGACTATAATCACTCGCTGGCCGGTCTTGCTGATTTTAACGCGCGTCTCATGCATTGCTAATTCGCCGGTTTCTTTGTCGAATACTGGATCAAGGATCTTAAAGGCATTAACACCGACACCCTTTGCATAACGTCCCATCGCCTCATGACCATAACCTAACGGCACTGAAACTACATCGGGGTGGATGCCGGTGAACACATAGGCCTGCGCCTTAATAGCGCCGCTTTTTGAAGCCACTTCAATAATGTCACCTTCCACAATGCCCAACTTGGCGGCGGTCTTAGGATGCATCTCCACCCAACTATCCCACACAATAGTAGTCAGCGGATCCGGCGATTCCTGCAGCCATGGTTCATTGGCATTGCGACCATCCCGTAAACTAGCACTTACTGCCGGAATCAGACGCAACGGATACGCACTGTCTTCCGCAAACGGAGCAGGCATCACCAATCCGATGGCCGATGCCTTGCTGAAAATATTAGCGGGCGCACCCGCCAACTTGACCACACCCTGGCTTAAAGTTTCCCCCCAAAAAGTATCGTCATCTTCTTTCGCACCGCCTAATGCTCCCTTGTTTGACAGCATTGCATTACGCAAGTAAGAATAAAAATCTTCATAGCCTTTGTATTCATCTGGTCGGCGTTGTTTGAGCAAGGCAAGTAAGATATCTCCTATGCCAAGTGTACCGGGATGCAACTTTTCCATCAGCGGCTGCCGAATATTTAGCTGCGCACCTTCGGCGACATATTCCGGCATGACCGTTCCCCAGTCCTCTAGAGCAGAATTCAACGGCAGCACCAAATCGGCCTCTACTGCGGTTTCATCCATGTAATGAGCGAAGGCCACCTTGAAAGGTACCTTCTTTAAGTTTTCTTTCAGTTTCATTGACGCAGGTGCTGTGAACACTGGATTTGCACCATAGCTGAATAACACTTTAACCTTGTCTTGCACCATATTGTCATTGAGTGTCTGTAACGCCAGACGGTTGCCAGTAGTCGGCGCCATTTGCGGAAATGGTATGCTAGATGGTGCCTCTACCGTCTTACCGACGTTTCCTAATACTTGATTCAACAAAGCGATAGCAGTGGCATTCTGCGAACCGTGCGCGTAGCCCTCGGCTGCACTACCGGCAATTATTAAACTAGGACTACGCTCCTTTAATAACACTGCAAGCTTGCCTATATGCTCAGTAGACACCCCGGTATCTTTGCTCACCCGATCTGTGGTGTATTCCTTTACAACAGCAGCAACATCTCCAGGTACAGACAATCCTGATGCAGCCAGCGCATTGATCAATCCCAACGCGAAGATACCTTCAGTGCCAGGACGTATAGCCAACCAACGATCCGCATTCGCACCAGTTAATGTCATCTTGGATTCAACTTGCACCAGCACCCCGCGCTCGCCATTATCGGCCTTGCGGAAACGAGCATACTGCTGGGAGAAATGTACCGGTGAGATCCACGCACCAAGGAAATCTGCTCCGAAGGAAAGGATAACCTTAGCTTTGTCCAGGCGTAAGCGTGGCATTTCTACACCATAAGCCTTTTTATTAGCTGCACGCATAATTGACGGTGCAACTGCCTCATAAACGTAATGATGGCCAGAACCCAGCGCGTCTAGATAATTTTTCAATAATACTTTGACATGCCCACTAACACCACCTGTCAGGAAGGCGATATTGTCTGCTTTAACACCGCCAACCTTTTCGTTGATTAACGCCAGAGCTTTTTCCCAAGTTATCGCTTCGCCTTTATCACCATTACGCAACAGTGGCTCTCGGATGCGGTCTGGGTTGTAATGCGCCTGCACTCCGGCCTGCCCTAAACCACACATTTTGCCGATATTAATGGATGATTTTGGATTGCCTTCGAGCTTAAGCACGCGACCTTCTCGCACTCGCCCCATAATGCCACACCCAGCATCACACTGCGCACAAGTCGAGTTAAAGTACGTGCCAATACTAGGAATGATATAGTCCGCCGTCTGGACATAAGAAGTTACAAACTCCTTCCCATCCTCAACTGAAGTATTGCCACATCCGCTTAACGCGACCGTCGCACCACCCCACCCCAGCACCTTCAGAAAATCACGTCGATTAAAACTGTCTTCAATCATTGCTGATACCTCATGGAAATCTTTATCTTGTGAACGTGCCGATTATTTATGACACTGCCAGCAGTCGTTCGGGCCGTGAGTCGTCTTTGTGGATGTTGCATCTACTGGGTGGTCTTTCTGATGGCAGCTCACACACCAACCCATGGAGAGTGGCTTTTGGCGACGCGCGACCGTCATTGTTTTAACATCGCCGTGACAATATCCGCATGCTTCCTGCACAGGTTTATCCTGTGCAAAAACAAAACGCTGAATGTGACGCTCATGGTTAAAGCGCACAAAATCAGGGAGGTCATGCACTTTTTTCCAAGGCACTGCTTTTTTAGCTTCCCAATATTCAAATAATTTTTTGATACGTGGGGTTTCCCGCACCGACTCGATGCTTTGATGGCAACCGATACATTTCTGCAGCGGCGGAATGCCTGCCACCATGCTACGGCGTGCATAAGTGTGACAGTACATGCAATTTATTTGCATACCGCCTTTTGCAGCATCACCAGCGTGACGGTCATGAGGAAACTCAATTGGCTGTTCGACCTTAGGACCCAAGTCGTCAGCTGTAGTGAGGGGCTGCACCGTATTAACGGCATAGCTGCCAGCGGAAACAATCAGCCCCACAAGAAGAACGGACAAACGTAAAAAAGAATACATCGTAAGTAGCTCCCCCAAAAAACAATTTAGACTGCCGATCTAAACAACATCGACATTCAAATTGCATTTACATAAAGGTAATTTAAAAATGACGCAATATCGCTTAAGCATTTGCACGCTTATTTGCTGCGGATCAATCCGTATA
>JBKJQT010000366.1:0-4554 GCA_046593855.1 Candidatus Nitrotoga sp.
CTCTTCTTTAGCATGCGCATGGGATAGCCGGTAGGCGAAATCATGTTTACCTCAATATCTTCCTCGGTAGCCTTAAAGTACTCTTGCACAATCTTTTCCGGCAAACCGCACTCACGCGTTGCCGTAAAGCGCGTAGCTACTTGCACCGCCGCCGCACCCGTTTCCAGATACGACACTGCATCGCTGCCGGTAAAAATTCCACCAGCCGGTATGATAGGAATGTCCAACTTTTCGGCCTGCAAGTACTGATAAATTTCTCTGCAGATTTCTCGCAGATCGTATTTCATCCAGTCTAAGCCGAAGCCCAAGTGGCCACCGGCCAGCGGCCCTTCTATCACGATATAATCCGGCAGGCGGTTAAGCTTGGCGTTTTTTCGCAAGAAAATTTGCAGCGCACGTAGAGAGGAGACAATGATACCCAGCTTGGCGTCGCGGAAACGTGGATGATCTTCCATCAACGCGAATGAGCCCAGATGCAACCCGGCACTCAAGGTAATTCCATCTATACCGGCAGAGAGCGCCCCGTGCAACCGTACTCGCAACGTTTCGCGCGGTGCATTCATAGTAAGTTTTTCCATACAGTTGACGAAAATCATACCGGAACCGCGCTTGGCTTCCATGGCTCGGCTCAGATGCAAGCGCGTCGACTCTGCAATCTGTCCAAGATCAAATTGCACCGTGGACTTATCAGTATTGGCAACATTATATTTATACTGCTGGAGCTTTGATTTAACGAAATTCGTATTTAAAAGCCGGTCCGTTACAGTCGGCAGCATGGCATCGGAAAGATGCCCGATGCCGCCAAGACGTGCAGCTTCCAGCGCCAGTTCGGCCGTGGAAATATCAACCCCCATCCCACCAATCATAATAGGCACCAGCTCTTGCTTGCCAAATTTCAAACGAAAATCATTAACGCACTTCATTACCATCCTTCAATTAGAGACGCTATATCAGCTGGAAAATAGCAAGCAGCCTCCCGCATCATACGCAAATATTTGTCAGAAATTATCTGGATATTCATATTAACAAGCATCCTGGAAAGAGTACGTTGATCGATGCTGAAGGAGCTGCCTTTCAACCACAACAGCTTCACCACAGGCAACGCAAAGCCAATTTTTAATTGATTAACGTGGAAGCCATAGAATTAATCGGAATGGAAACAGGTATTCGGCGAAAACTATTTACACCCACCTGAAAAATCGGTTTTCCACAGCCTCAAATATGCATATGGACAAGCGCTTCCAGCTTATTTTTCGCCGCGCCGCTGGCGATAACTTCCTTGGCCTTTTTCACACCCTGTTGTAGCGTTGAAGTCAGCCCCGCCACATAAATGGCCGCACCAGCGTTAAGCTGCACGATGTCATGTGCAGCACCGGGCTGATTATCCAGCACCGACAATAACATCGTGCGCGCCTCATCGGCATTGGCAACGCGTATGCTATCCAGCGGCGCTGCATGCAAATCGAAATCTTGCGGTTGCACCAAGTATTCGAGTATCGTACCGTCCTTCAGTTCCGCAATATAAGTTGGTCCGCTGATAGAAATTTCATCCATGCCATCTGCACCATGCACCACCAACACGTGCCGACTACCGAGCTGCTGCAGAACGCGCGCCAATTTCACCGTCAGATCCCGCTGGAATACGCCCATTACCTGGTTCTTTGCGCCCGCCGGGTTAGTAAGCGGGCCCAGCAGGTTGAACAGCGTACGCACACCCAGTTCGCGCCGCACTGGTGCGGCGTATTTCATCGCACTGTGATGATTAGGCGCAAACATGAAACCCACACCAAGCTCTTGCACACAGTGCGCCACGTGCTGCGGCGTAAGGTTGACATTGACGCCAAGTTTTTCCAGGATATCGGCGCTGCCACAGGTGCTGGAAACTGAACGTCCACCATGTTTTGCGACGCGTGCTCCAGCTGCCGCCGCGACTAGCGCGCTAGCAGTGGAAATATTAAAAGTCTGCGCACCATCACCGCCCGTACCACAGGTATCAATCAAATATCTATCATCCTGAACCGTCACTTTGCTCGACAGATCGCGCATTACTTGGACTGCCGCCGCAATCTCACTAACAGTCTCTCCCTTCATGTGTAATGCGACCAAAACCGCTGCGATTTGAGCAGGAGTAAGCTGTCCGCTCATTATGTTTGTCATCAACTCGTGCATGTCGTCATGCGGCAGGTCTTCACGATTCAGCAGACGATTTAGCAGGCTGGCATAGTCCATTAACATTCACCGCGCAAAAAGTTAGCAAGTAGCTCGTGGCCATATTCAGTGAGTATAGATTCCGGATGAAATTGTACCCCTCCCACCGCCATCGTTTTGTGACGCACTCCCATGATTTCGCCATCTTCAGTCCATGCAGTAATTTCAAGACAGTCGGGCAGCGTGGCGCGCTCGATCACCAGCGAGTGGTAGCGTGTAGCGGTGAATGGGTTAGGCAGGCCGCGGAAAACGCTACTATTGTTGTGAAAAATGGCCGAGGTTTTGCCGTGCATTAACTGCTTGGCGTGAATAATCTTTCCGCCGAATGATTGGCCAATGCTCTGATGGCCTAGACACACACCAAGCAGTGGGATGCATCCGGCAAAGCGCTGAATAGTGGCGATCGAAATTCCAGCTTCATTGGGCGTGCACGGCCCCGGTGAAAGTACGATACATTGCGGTTGCAGTATCTCAATCTGCTCCAGTGAAATTTCGTCATTACGATGCACAACTACATCTGCGCCTAGCTCGGCGAAATATTGCACCAAGTTATAGGTGAAGGAATCGTAGTTGTCTATCATTAGCAACATAAATTTACCTAATTATATAATTTTAAGTTATTATTAAAATAATAATTTGTTAACGCTGACAAGCGTGAAGACTATAGAGCCTAATCATTAAAGCAAGCTCTTTAATCTAATCGTTCTGTCTGAGAAGGGGCTTCGCTAACACCTGCAACCTGAATGGGTTCTAACAAACGGCTTGCGAGTACCTTGTCGATCCGTTTACCATCCAGATCAACAACCTCCAGCCGCCATTGTTCCCACATCACGACGTCAGCGACCTTAGGTAGCCGCCCAAGCAACCACATCACCATTCCACTAAGTGTATGGTATCGACCCTTGTCTTCTTCAGGGACAGACTTCAACTCTAATTGATCCTTCAACTCGGGCACTGGAATCATTCCGTCCAATAACCACGAACCGTCTTCACGCTGTACCGCCCAGCGATCCTCAATATCAGGCGGTCTAAATTCGCCGGTGACAGCCTCCAATACATCCTGAAGGGTTACCAAACCCTGAACCTCACCATACTCATCTATGACGAAAACCATGTGCGTGTCTGATCCTTGGAATTGTGCCAGGAGTTCCAGTCCAGTTAGCGATTCGGTCACAAAAACGCATTGATGCAGTTGTGCAGTCAGGTCGGGGCTTCCGCCATTAAAGGTCTGATTGAACAGTTGCTTAATGGTAGCCACTCCAAGCAGGTCACCCAAACCTCCCTGGCAAACCGGAAAGCGCGAATGATCTGATTCTGCCATGCGTAAGAGGTTGGCTTCAAGTGGCTGGTTGATATCCAGATATACAATATCCGCTCGGGGGATCATCAGTGATCCAACTTGTCGTTCATCCAAGCGAAAGACGTTACGAACCATATCATGTTCGTGCTGCTCAATGATCCCGGCTTCGGAACCTTCTTCTAGCATTGCATGGATTTCCTCTTCCGTTACGCTAGGCTCCTCTTGCTGGCTCTTTCCCATCATTCTCAGGAGAGCATCAGTCGATATCGACAGCAATCGCACGAACGGATGCGTAATTAATGCCAAGATGTGTATGGGCCTTGCCACTAGGCGCGCAATCCCTTCCGGGTTAAATTGAGCGATGCGTTTGGGAACAAGTTCACCGATAACAATGGATAGATAGGTAATCACCACAACTACCAAGGCGGTTGCGCCTAGCTCGCTTGGGCGCTGATCTACGCCCAGCGTTTGCAGCCATGCTGCGAAGGGGGCAGCAAATACTGCTTCGCCGACGATACCGTTCAGGATGCCAATTGAGGTGATTCCGATCTGGATGGCGGAAAGAAAACGTGTTGGATCCTCGCCCAGACTCATCGCCACTTCTGCCGAGGTGTCGCCGTCTGCCGCTAGACGCGCTAAACGGACGTGTCGGGCAGTCACGAGGGCTATCTCCGACATGGCGAAGATCCCATTTAGCAAAATCAGAGTTATCAGGAGCAGCATATCCATGAAATTATTCGACAGAATGGTAGTGGGGAGATGAAACGCAAATAACGAGGCAGTTGCCTTCGCTGGGGCATTGCCAAATGTGAGATAGACGAAGAAACAATGCCCAAGTTATTGAGCTTGCCACCGTCTTGGAAATAACCAAGGATAGTAAAAAAACCCCGCTACGTTCCTTTCCGCACAGCCAAAGAGCCATGGTGATTCGTATAGAAAAAAGATGGGAGAGCAGATAACAAAATGAGTTCTCTGATAAGGACTTCTCCCCATTTATTATTGGCGGATTCAAGTTCGAAGTGCAACACGGATTACAACAGGCGTTC
>JBKJQT010000044.1:0-3913 GCA_046593855.1 Candidatus Nitrotoga sp.
ATTGCGGCAGCCCGTCGCGGCAATTCCATTCTCGCCCGCAAGTTTGCTTGTACCATAAACCGATTGCGGGTTTGGGAGGTCGTCTTCTACGTACCATCCAGGCTGCGTACCATCAAACACATAATCGGTCGAATAATGCACGAGCAGTGCGCCTATAGAGGCTGCCTCTTCTGCGAGCACACTGGGTACTGTGGCATTAATTAGGTAAGCAATCTGTGGTTCGCTTTCGGCTTTGTCTACTGCGGTGTAAGCTGAAGCATTCACGATAATATCGGGCTGTAACTGACGCACAAATTCTCTTACTTGCGATAGCTGAGTCAATTCGCAATCTTGGCGGCCGAAGGCATGCACCAAGCCAAACGGTGACAATGCTCTTTGCAACTCGAAGCCAACTTGGCCATTCTTGCCAAATAGCAAAATAACAGGTTTGTGCGATACCATCATTAGCCCTAGCTCTTTAGTGATGCGTTGGCAAAACAATCAATCATGAATTTTCTCTAATTCGAGTGTTCCCCGTATAGGGTTTATGAAACAGGTTATCGCCGCCAAAAATGCGGCGTAAAAATTATCAGCACGGTAACGATTTCCAAGCGCCCGATCAGCATGGCCAAGGTACATACCCAAGTCTGAAAATCACTCAATATCGCGTAGTTGCCTGCCGGACCCAATATCCCCAAACCAGGACCAGCATTATTGATACAAGCAATTACCCCAGAAAAAGCAGATACGAAATCCAACCCGCTGATCACCAGCGCGAAGGTCAATACGACTACGCTCATGAAGTAAAGAAAGATAAAGCTCAACACCGAGAACACTATGTTGTCTGGCACCACGCGGCCGCCAATTTTTAACGGGTTTACCGCGGCCGGGTGCAACAGTTTGAGGAATTCACGGCCTGTTTGCTTAATTAAAATGAGTGTGCGTATCATTTTAATGCCACCACCGGTAGAGCCGGAACTGGCGGAAATACAGCTTAAGAACAGCATCCACAGCGGCGCAAACATGGGCCAGTGACTAAAATCTACACTGACGAAACCGCAATCGGTCGCAATCGAGACTAGGTTAAAACTAGCGTGTCTCAGTGCTGTCCAGAAACTCAGGTAAGTTCCCTGCCACCATAGAAATGTGCCAATGGCTAGGCAACTAACCAATATAAGTATTATGGTGGAGAGGGCCTCGGTGTCACGTAAATAAAGTTTCAAGCTCTTTTCGCGCCATGCCAGAAAGTGTGTCGTGAAATTCATTACTGCCAGCAGCATAAATACGATGAGCACAAATTCAATAACAGCAGAGTTGAAGTATCCTATGTTAGCGTCATGCGTGGAAAAACCACCCAACCCCATCGTGGAAAACGCATGACATATAGCATCTAGCCAGGACATTCCAGCCGCGTTCAGCGATAGGATGCAGACCAAGGTAATGCACAGATAGACCAGCCACAAATTACGTGCAGTTTCGGTAATACGCGGGGTGAGGGTGGAATTCTTCATTGGGCCGGGCGTTTCCGCCTTATACAATTGACGACCGCCGACGCCAAGCAGCGGCAAAATTGCCACCGCAAGCACGATAATTCCCATGCCGCCCAGCCAGATCAATTCGTGCCGCCACAGGTTGATGGCGGGTGGTAAAGCGTCTAGCTTGGTCAACACGGTCGCGCCTGTGGTTGTCATGCCAGACATGGTTTCAAAGTAGGCATCGGTGAAGGACAGACCGTTGATCAGCAGTAATAGCGGCAGAGTGGCAAAAGCAGGAATCGCCGTCCACATCATCACTACCAGCAAATAGCCGTGGCGGATAGACAGCTCACCTTTGTTGTGACGTGTAAGCATCCACATCAGGCAGCCCACCGCAAATGTCATCACCATCGCCAGGACAAAGTCTATCAATGTGCCATCTTGATATATCAGCGATGTACAAATAGGTAAGATATACGTTACGCTGAACATGACCAACATCATGCCCAGCGCGTGAATAACTGTCAGTGATCGTTGCATCAAAAGAACTTTATGTCGACCTGAAATAACTTCTCGATCTTGCTAATCATTTTTTTGTTGATCACGAATACGATGACATGATCGTCCGCCTCAATTACCGTGTCGTGATGCCCCATGATCACCTGCTCGCCACGCACAATTGCGCCTATAGTCGCGCCCTTGGGCAGTTCAATTTCATCAATGCGGCGTCCTACAACTTTAGACGAATGTCGCTCGCCGTGCACCACCATCTCTAGCGCCTCTGCTGCTCCGCGCCTAAGCGCATGTACCACCGCCACGTCGCCTTGGCGCACGTAAGCGAGCAACGAACCGATCGTAACGTGGGCCGGTGATAGTGCAATATCTATCTTCCCGCCCTGCACCAACTCAACATATGAACTGCGGTTGATCAATGAGAGCACTTTACGCGCCCGGCCTTTTTTGGCTAGCAGCGCGGACATAATATTGTTCTCATCATCATTAGTCAGAGAACAAAACACGTCCACATCACCTATATGTTCGGCTGCCAGCAGGTTCTCATCGGTCCCATCGCCACAGAGTACCAGTGTATGGGTCAACTCGGCTGCCAGGCGTTCACAAGCTTTCTTGTTATGCTCTATCAGCTTAACCTGATAATCCCGCTCCAGCGCTCGCGCCAGCCTACGTCCTATATTGCCACCGCCTACAATCATCACACGTTTGGCTGGCTTATCCATATGACGCCACTCTTTTAACACAGTACGGATATTTTCGGTTGCGGCAATAAAGAAAACCTCGTCGCCTGCTTGGATTACCGTACTACCCTCTGGAATAATCGATCCGTCCTGGCGAAAAATTGCCGCGACCCGGGTGTCAACATTGGGCATATGTGTGCGCAGGTAACGCAATTCCTGTCCGACCAAGGGGCCATCTTCAAATGCCTTGACTGCTACCAAGGACACTAGGCCATTAGCGAATTCCAGAACCTGCAGGGCTTCTGGGAATTCAATCAATTTATAGATGTAATCAGTGAGTATCTGTTCCGGGCAAATGGAAAAATCGACACAAAAATTATCAGCACTAAATATTTCGGGATGTTCCAGATAATTTGCGGCGCGAATGCGCGCAATTTTGGTCGGGGTGTTATACAGACTGGCGGCAAGCTTACAGGCCACCATGTTTACCTCATCGCTTTGTGTAACGGCTAACAACATATCAACATCTGCGATGCCAGCTTGTTCCAGTACAGAAGGATGAGATGCATTTCCTACTAGAGTACGGAGATCATAACGATCTTGTAGTACACGCAATTTTTCCGTGTCAGTATCAACTATGGTGATGTCGTTGTCTTCTCCAACCAAACTTTCCGCCACTGTCGAACCAACCTGCCCGGCTCCGAGTATCAATATCCGCACGTCAATCGCCTTTTATGATATTCAACTTCTTTGTAGTTGCCTGCGTGTATTGACTGTGATGCGCTAACCGGCACGAAACAGATAGGCCAATGCGGCTCAAATCGGGTTTCTTACTCAAAAACATGGCTTCATCGTCTCAGTAAAAATAATTCAGCGGAACGGAGTCAAGTTTATGATTCGCTTTTCCATTTAATAGAACAACCCATGCTGGCGATCTGCTCTAGCGGTCCCTTGCCAGTGTGCGCCACTTGCACCATGGCATTAAACAAATCACGCGGTACATCCGGCATCGCCTCCTTGCGCGAGGCGTCCAGTCGACCACGGTATTGCAATTCCAGTTGAGCATTAAATCCGAAGAAATCTGGCGTGCAAACCGCTCCGTAATCCTTAGCAACTTGCTGTGTTTCGTCCCATACATAAGGGAATGGATAAGCGTATTGCTGCGCTATTTTCTGCATATTCTCGAAAGAGTCTTCCGCATATTCTGCAGAATCATTCGACATGACAGCAATGCTGTTAATCCCATATTGCAGCAGCTCGCGTGTA
>JBKJQT010000055.1:0-3060 GCA_046593855.1 Candidatus Nitrotoga sp.
GCTGGAGAGTGGACGCATCACTATCTCGCGTGCTGCGCGCCGGGCAGATTTCCGCGCGCAATTTCAGTTACTTGCTGCAATGAACCCCTGCCCGTGCGGCTATTTTGGTCATTACAACGGCAAGTGCCGTTGCACCCCCGATCAAATTGCACGCTATCGCGGCAAAATTTCTGGTCCGCTGTTAGATCGCATAGACATTCAGATCGAAATTCCCGCAGTGCCACAAGAAACCTTGCTCAAACAAGCTGATGGAGAATCAAATAGTGATATTCAGGCACGTGTAAACGTGGCGCGGCAACGTGCATTAATCCCCCAGAACAAACCGAATGCACAACTCACGGTAAGCGAGATTGACGTTCTCTGTGCGCCCGATGCACAAGGTGCCGCACTATTGCAGCAAGCCATCAGCCGCTTGAATCTATCTGCACGCGCTTATCACCGCGTGCTCAAAGTGGCGCGCACTATTGCCGATCTGGCAGGCAACAAAAACACCCTTGCTTCTCACATCGCCGAGGCTGTACAGTATCGCAGGATGGGTAGGCAGGGATAATTTGAGAGTAGCAGTTTCATACCTCCAACTTATTTCCGGCCGGTATAATCGCCATTAATCGGAGGCAATTAATTTCCATAATGCAATTCCGGCACTCAATTTCTATGCAAGGTTGCTACCGCAAAATGATGTTTGCTTGACACGGTATCTGTACAATCCATACCATCGCGGGTTTTTATTAATTACCACCGTTTTTTGATTGTCATTATTAGGGGTTTGTTGTGTCGTTCGAAGCTATAAAACAATATCTTGCCTCGGATATGTCCGTTGTGGACAGAATTATACGTACCCGTTTACATTCGGATGTAGCACTGGTCAACCAAATGAGCGAGTACATTATCAATAATGGCGGCAAACGGCTACGCCCCGCCTTAGTGGTGTTATCCGCCAAAGCATTAGGTTACACGGGTGAATATCATCACTGCTTGGCAGCGGTAGTGGAGTTTATTCATACCGCCACGTTACTACACGACGATGTGGTGGATGAATCCGAGCTACGCCGTGGGCACGCAACTGCCAGTGCCTTATTTGGTAATGCAGCCAGTGTACTGGTTGGCGATTTTTTATATTCGCGCGCTTTTCAAATGATGGTGGAAGTAAATAACATGCGTGTAATGCAAACGTTAGCAGACGCTACTAACACTATTGCAGAAGGCGAAGTGCTGCAATTACTAAGCTGTCATGACGCGAGCGTAGATGCAGCCAGTTATTTGCGCGTAATCTATTGCAAAACAGCCAAGCTGTTCGAGGCGGCGATGCGTCTGGGCGCTATTTTAGTGCAAGCTGACAGCGCCAGCGAAGAAGCGATGGCAAAGTATGGCATGCACTTGGGAACAGCATTCCAATTGGTAGACGATATGCTGGACTATTCTGGGGACGAGCAAACAACCGGCAAAAACTTAGGCGATGACCTATCTGAAGGTAAGCCCACATTACCGCTTATTTATGCTATGCAGCAGGGTGACGCCCGCCAAGCTGCAATGATAAAGCTAGCTATCGAGCAAGGTAACATCGAAGGTTTTACTGAAGTATTACAGGTGATCAAACAAACCGGTGCCCTAGAATATACCCGGCAGCAGGCACAAAAAGAATCCGATGCGGCATGCGCGGCACTGTCTATCCTGCCCGATACGGCTTACAAACAATCTCTACTACAATTAGCTGATTTTGCCGCCACACGGCAATTTTAATTAGGCTAATCCGAAGACATCCCGAATGTTGCAAACTGGATGTTTCGCTACTATTCGTCCCATCTTTGAACCAAATGCTGAACTTTTTAGTGCCCCCTCCCACGGATCCAAAGTCTGCCGCTGACAACCCCCAAAAAATTTGACCAAACCGCAAGAACCACTTGCCCGCGTCAAAACTGACGCTTTGAGCTGTCCATTCAATAATCAATAAGCTTGATGCACGAATCACGCGAACTTATAAAACAATCACAGTAAAAACAATCACGGTGAATTACAGCGGAAATTAGCTGCTAATCCTAGCTTAGCCCGCCCACTGCATATCCTACAATGGGCACCATCCAATGAACTCCAACGATTTTTTATGGAGTTCTTCGATTAAAATTTACACTTAATTTTAAATAAAATTATGATTAATGACACCGCCCCTACCGAAATCGCGCGAAAAACCCTGAGTACCTTGGCCGCACGCAAGATCGCTCCAACGCCGGATAATTATGCGCGCCTATATCAGGAAATTAGCGGCATACCGGATACCAATAGCGCGGACCAAATTTTGGCATCGGAATCGCGGCTTCTTCAGGAATCAACCGACGAAAAATTAAAATTGGCATGGCCAAATCTGATCCGTGACCTGCTGACGCAAATGGATGCTTCGCATAAGGGCATCACTATTTCGCGAAAAAAACAAAGCGTTGGAACCGTATTAAACAAATTCAATAAGGACTCCAATGTCCTGTTCACCAAATTGCAGAGCCTAATAGTTTCCTGGAAAGACACATCTACGCCTAATTCTGGCGAGTTAATTCCAGCAAAGCTGGAATCCGAAGCAGCAAATAGCATTTTGCCACCTGCCACAGTAAACGTTAATAGCATTATTCACACCAGCATTCCTGACGTGGCTATTGATACGACAATAGATATTGAACTGGTAGAACAACTGCGCGAGTTGCTAGCGCAGTCTCTTGAAAGCACACACAACGAAAATCCCGATCTGAGGAGTGAAATTCAGGCATTGGCCCAACAGACACGGGCCACCAGTGATTATGGTCAAGCCACTAAGCTGAATAAACAACTACGCAAGCTTTGGGTCAAGCTGGAGTTACGCGACAAAGACAATTTCAACATTCAGGAAGGATTATTGCGCCTGTTTCGCCTATTGGTGGAAAACGTAGGCGAACTGGTGACCGAAGACAAATGGCTGCACGACCAGATTGATAATCTGCAGAAAATCATCGAGCGCACCATCAGTAAACAAACAATCGCCACTGCGGAACGCAGCCTGGGCAGCACGATCATTAAGCAAGGCCTGCTAAAACAAAA
>JBKJQT010000077.1:0-3769 GCA_046593855.1 Candidatus Nitrotoga sp.
AACCACTTGTTTACTCATTAATTCATTTTCAGGTGTGCTAACTTCATGTAATAACCCCGCATCCTCGAAGCCTTCCGACTCTTCCGCATCGAATAGGGTAGTGGTTGGAGCCCGTCTCCTGAGCGCTTGCAGATGATTTTTAGCGGTATTAATGCCAATGCGGTACAACCAAGTATAGAACGCACTTTCTCCGCGAAACGTCGGCAAGGCACGATAAGCCTTTATAAAGGCATCTTGAGTCACGTCCTCGACCTCAGCTGAATCGCGCACAAAACGAGAAATTAATCGCGCCAGCCGACGCTGGTATTTGGAGACTAACAATTCGAAGGCGTGTTTATCCCCGCGCTGCGCGCGATCAACCAATTGCTGATCGACTTCCTTCTCGCTCATTCTGTTACCCTAAGTTTTAGCTTGCCGCCTTAAAGGCGGCAAGCTAGTGCCGTACAGCCCTTGATATTGATATTGATATTTTAACAGGAAAGTTTTTGTAGATATTCAAACTAACCGCTTTGATAAGATAATATTTTGATGAAAGTATAAGGGTTTTAAGTTTCAAGATTCCTTTTATTAAAGTAAATTGGCCGTGGCGCGATGATAACGGTAATAGTGCGAGGTATGTTGGTTCAAGCCGCAACAGATTCAAGTCTGTACCGGCTTGGAAATGACACGCGATTATTTTGGATTATTGAAATGTTGATACAATAGTTTTCGCACACAATATTCCACTCATCACTGCACCTTCCAGCGTAGCCGGATAATCGCCCGCCGTGTAATCGCCTGCTAACAGTACATTGGTAAGTATTGTGGTATGGGCAGGGCGAGGCAGATTAGTTTCGCAGGAGAAGGTGGCGCGTTTTTCTGCAATAACTTGGTGCCACAAAGGCGCTTCCATTATTCCAAGTTGTTCGTATATCTCTTGCGCTACTTTCCGCGCTAACAGTTCATGTTTTAAATTCTGATGTTTTCCTTGCGCGCTAATGACGGCGGCGATGAGGCCGTGCTGGCCGGCGATCTGTCCTTTATCAAACAGCCATTGAGTAAAGCAGCGGTCTAAACCCAGCATCGGGTGTGGTAAGCGCACCTGTTCGGGGTATTGAAGATACACGGTATAAATGGGTTGATGCGGAATGGCTGCAATCTGCTCAGCTATCAATGCGAGTGGTGGCACGGTACGGAACAGTCGCGCAGCAGTAATGGGCGAGGCTGCACAGATGACATGGCTGAATAGTTTGGTATGCGCATAGGCTATTGTAGTTGGGCGGGTGATTAATTCGAATTTATTGCCCTGTGGAATGATGGCTTCTACGCTGCAAGCGGTAAGCACCGTACCCCTATGTTGCTTGACATATTCTGTTGCCCGTTTCGGAAAGAGTGCTGTGAAATCTATGCGTGGCAGGAGCATGTCACTATCGCTGCGCAAACCGTTCAGGCTGTCGCGCAACACGTGTAGTAACACTTGAGCGGAAGCAATGTGTACTGGCGTATTGAGTGCCGAGATGCAAAGCGGTTCCCATAGTAACCTTATAAGCTCGTTACTTTGACCATGCTTGCGTAACAATTCTAATACACTGATGTCGTGTGGCAAGGTGAAATTAATACGGCTCAGCGCCAGCATAAAACGTGCGGCGCGCAAGCGTTCGCCGAATGACAGTCCTTTTGCGCTGAGCAAGCCAGCCAGCAGATGGAGGGGGGCGGGAAGATGCAGTGCTTTTAATTTAAAGCGATTGTGTAGTGTGAGTTGCAGCGGCAAACGCAGGAAATCGTGCTCGATGTTGCCGCCGACTTGTTCAATAAGCTGCAGTGTATGGTGATAGCAGCCAAGCAGAATGTGCTGGCCGTTATCGAGCTGAGTATCATTATGCCAAACGCCGCGCGCGCGACCGCCGAGTTGCTTGGCGCTTTCAAATACCGTAACCTGCACATTTGCTGCAGTGAGGGTAACGGCGGCGGCCATGCCAGCGTAGCCACCGCCAATGATGGCGACATGGTAATTTTTATTATTGCTCACAATACCAATTCTCTGTTCGCTTTGAGCGTTCAGAACAAACGGCAGATCAGGGCAGTTTAAAAGTTCTAGTTTTTCACCCACGTCTTCCAAGCCAGCCACAGCTTGCGCAGCGGGGTAAGCGAGACGCGCTCTTTTAGCACGTGACAGCCGCTGGCAATGATTTCTTCCAGAGTAGCTCGATAAATCGCCGCCATGATAAGGCCGGTGCGCTGCGACTTCCGGTCTGCAGCGGGCAGTTGCTCGAATGCTCGTTGGTAGTAGCGTTGTGCGCGATCAATCTGAAACTGCATAAGTTTTTGAAAGCCTTCACTCTCTTTACTATCAAGGATATCGTTTGTGTGCACACCAAAAAGCGCCAACTCCCCAAGCGGCAAGTAGATGCGCCCGCGTCGAGCATCTTCGCCCACGTCACGAATGATATTGGTAAGCTGAAAGGCGAGGCCAAGATCGTGCGCATATTTGAGCGTATTACGGTCAGTGTAGCCAAAAATTTCCGCAGCGAGTAATCCCACTACCGAGGCGACACGATAACAATATTGTTGCAGGGCCTTGAAGTCGGCATATTGGTGCTGCTGCAAGTCCATTTCCATGCCGTCGATAATTTCGTGGAAATGCTCCTGTGGCAGGCTGTATTGCTTGACTACCGGCATCAATGCCCGTGCGACTGGGTGCTGCGGCATTCCTGCGTAAATAGCAGTTACCTCGGTATGCCACCACGCCAGTGTTGTGCGTGCCACGTTTTCGTCCGAATTTTCGTCCACAACATCGTCCACTTCCCGACAAAAAGCATACAACGCGGTAATAGCGTGGCGCTTGTCTGGCGGCAGAAACATAAAGCTGTAGTAAAAGCTTGAGCCGCTTCGAGCGGCCTTGTCTTTGCAATACTGATCTGGAGTCATGTTAATTTGCAATCAACGGTAACGGACTGGTTTATTCCTTTAAAAGCTAAATGGTGCGCTTTTGCCCAGCATCATAACCCAGTCGAATGGTCGCAACACAGGACGTTGGCGGAACATGTCGAACTGCACGGCTTCAAGTTTGTCGAGAATGCGGTTACCCCCCGCTATGATGAGCCGCATCTCAATGCCGATACGGCCGCTGAGTAAACTACCGAGCGGGGCACCGCTGCGCATCAGCTTGCGTGTACGCTGAACCTGAAATTGCATGAGTTGTTGCCATTCTTTATCCACGCGGCTTTCCGCAACATGTGTTTCAGTTACTCCAAAATGCGCCATTTCGTCCTGCGGCAAATAGATACGGTCGATGGCATAATCTTTCGTTACATCCTGCCAGAAATTAATGAGTTGCAGACTGGTGCAGATGGAGTCGGAATAAGTCAGATTTGGGGGGGTGGCTTCATCATACAGATGTAACAGCAGTCTGCCGATCGGATTAGCGGAACGATGACAGTAGTCCAGCACTTCGTCGAAATTGGCGTAGCGTTTTTTGAGCACATCCTGCGAGAAAGCATCAAGTAGATCGTGAAATAATTGCAACGGCAATTGGTACTGCCTAATGATGTCCGCTAAATCTCGGAATAAAGGCGTCAATGGTGCTTCATTCGCGCCGATGCGCTTGAGTTCATTACGGAAACTATCAAGTGCCGTAAAGCGTTCTTCATTTTGAAGATCGCCTTCATCTGCGAAATCGTCAGCCTGACGAGCAAAATGGTAAATTATCTCAACTGCCCGTCGCAAACGTTTTGGCAGAAGAATGGAAGCAACAGGAAAGTTCTCGTAGTGATTGACGGCCATTTGAAAG
>JBKJQT010000229.1:0-13281 GCA_046593855.1 Candidatus Nitrotoga sp.
TTGTCACCAAGATGCGCTGGCGCATCGAGCGGGACTATCAGAACTTGAAGCAGGACTTCGGACTAATCCACTACGAACGAAGGAACTGGCGCGGGTTTCACCATCACGCCACACTGAGCATCGCAGCTTATGGACTCCTGAGGGCACAACGACTCAAGGTTGGATGCAGTGGTAGCGGTAAAAAAACTACACCGAGCGCCAAGTGCCTGCTGTTCCCAAAGATTTCGACCCTCGGGGTAGCCCAGCGCGCAGCGTCACGTACCTGACTCGATCACAACACTACGCCTTTACTTGAGCATCGCTCTCGCAAGTGCCTTGGGTCATTACCCACATTGTAATTTGGTAAGCCTAAATTTACGTTTGTGACACAATAAGACTAGCCACTAGCTTATAAAGATACTTACGGTATGCCTTAATTTTTTTCATCCAACCAAGCAATTTCACACCTGATTTTTCTAATCCTATTTTTCTTTCTTGATTATTAATATCTCAGCTGCATCCTTTACGTATACTTTTACTGCAATCTGGTTAGCATGTGCCAAATCATCTAGTGTATTAATGTTAGTAAATGCAATTGCATCATCTAATACCGCTTCGCTCAAATGTAAGGTTTCTAGCCAACTATTTACTTTACGCCCACCTGAATCCAGATAGACATCAAGTTTAGGAAGGACGCTCTTATGATAAAGGGCAATAGTAGGCTGCCGCTTTCCAGCAACGACTGCCACTGAAGCTTCCACTGTAGTTATTGTGCTAACTGCTTTATATAAACGGGCAATCAAATCGACTGGCAGGAATGGTGTATCACAAGGAACACTCGCAACCCAATCATGACGTGCCAGTCGCAGAGCGGACTGCAATCCAGCAAGCGGCCCTGCCCAATTCGGGGTTTGATCGGCAATGATAGGATAGCCGAAACACAAATAATCATCGTGCACACCATTCGCATTAATCAAAATTTCTTCACTTTGACGGCTAACAGAATCTAATACCCAGTCAATTAACGCTCGTCCATACAAGGGTTGCAAACCCTTTGCGCCACCGATACGAGTACCCAATCCACCTGCCAGAATTACAGTGGTTATTGCGGGCTGTGCTGGTTCAAGAAACCTCTCAAATTTAACTCGAGAAATTCTCATGACATATTGCAATTTAGTGCCAATGACATAAATTATATTTTTTTTATAAGATGTTCAATTGGAGTGACATAGAAATATTATTATCACAAGATTTCATTTTTAAGAAAAACCATCAACCCGCCGAGAAGTGGACTCGGGCGTCGTGCAAATAATGTTTTGGTTACTGCTAATTCATACTGACAGATTTAATAAATTCTTGAGTCTCAGCCGTAGTCGTTTCCTCAGCAAGTAAGCCATATTTATTTTTAATCGTGATGTCTGCGCCATGTTCAATTAAAATTTTTGCTGTATCTAGGTTGTTAGCACAATGTAAAGCGGTATTCCCTTTTTTATAAATTCCTCCTCTTGACAATGTACCTCCTCGTGCAAGCTGAATATTTGGATTGGCGCCTGCAACCAACAAACGTTGGGCGACTTTTGGATGATTAACCCATAAATGTAAAGGCGTAAAACTATCCTTATCTTTCAAATTGAAACTGGCACCACAATCGATTAAAAATATGGCAATATTGGGATCATCAACCTCGAATAATGGAGTTCGATTATTATTATCCATAATATTAAGGTCAGCTCCACCATCAATTAACACCTTAGCTGCAGCTATACTTGCAGCATAATGTAAGGGTGTTTTACCCAGAAAATCACGTATATTCAAATCTGCACCCTGTTCAATTGCGCGCTCCATTCCCTCTAAATCGTTATCCCATGTCGCTACCATTAGAGCATCATTATCTTTCACCGCTAGAAGAGCGTTATTATCTTCAGAATGAACGATACCAGCGGCTTTTTTTGCAGCAATTGATCCTGCATCTTCCTCTAATAAAAATGCTTTAGCTTTTCCAAATAGAGGATTATTTTCATCTGCTAATTTTTGTACTACTTTCGGCAAAATTGCCATGAAAAAATCTCCTGATGAAATATTATTAAATATCAAAGGACAACTGCCCGGTGAGCGACTCGTTTTGCAAAGCAAAGTTACATATTTTTGAGCATTTTTGCATCTGCATCATTGAGAACAAGCTTTAGGGCGCCTCTAAAAATTCAAGTTTCTAAGCAAGACAAGGCACGAGTAAAAATTTGAGCGCGACATATAATTGATATGTAAGCGATAATTTTTTTCGAGTAACGCCGTATTTCGACGAAAATTGGATTCTTAGAGGTGCCCTTAATTTTAAAGTATTTAAAGAGTCATTGTTCACTATAAATCTCTTAATCGTGGCCTACTATTAGAAGATATTCATTATTTAAAAGGATGTGTGCAATAGCAGTAACTGAATATATAATAAATCTCTTTGTACAACTCCGCAAATACGCAACTCCGCAGCAAACCCCGAAATACCAAATGGTAGATCAACACTGTTATGTTTGGATTCTTATGGGTATATCGCTCATCCGCAATGCTTACACCAAAAGCAGCAGAGAATTCAACCCAAAGGTTCAATATTGAGCGTGAGCAAAGTTATCAAAACGCGTATATTCACCACGGAACGTCAACTCAACCTTGCCTATTGGGCCGTTACGCTGCTTGCCGATGATAATTTCCGCCTTACCCTTATCAGGTGAATCAGGGTTGTATACTTCATCACGATAGATAAACAGAATCAGATCGGCATCCTGTTCGATAGCACCTGATTCGCGCAGATCGGACATCATCGGACGTTTGTTAGGACGCTGCTCTAAGCTACGGTTAAGCTGCGACAGCGCCATAACAGGTACTTGTAATTCCTTAGCTAACCCTTTCAAAGAACGTGAAATTTCGGAAATTTCGGTAGCACGATTTTCACTTGCCTTGCTTGAAGGAGAGGACATCAACTGCAAGTAATCGATAATAATCAACCCTAGGCCATTATTTTGACGATGTAATCTGCGTGCACGCGAGCGTAATTCAAGCGAATTAAGCGAGGCGGTTTCATCGATGAAAATGGCTGCATCATTCAAACGTCCCAGCGCATGGGTCAGGCGCGGCCAATCATCTTCCTGCAAACGCCCGGTGCGCAAATCATGCTGGTTGAGCTTACCTACTGAACCTATCATACGCATGGCCAATTGAACACCGCCCATTTCCATGCTAAATATTGCTACGGGCTTACAGCCTTCTAGCGCTACATGCTCGGCAATATTAATGGCAAAGGCTGTCTTACCCATGCTCGGACGCCCCGCAACAATGATCAGTTCGCCTGGCTGAAGGCCGGAAGTCATACTGTCCAAATCGGTAAATCCGCTCGCTACGCCGGTCACATCGCTGGAGTTATCGCGACCGTAAAGTGTCTCAATTCGCTCCACTACCTTCGTAAGTAGCGGTGGAAGGGGACTGAAACCTTGGCGGCCGCGCTCACCAGCCTCAGCAATTTCAAACACACGGCTTTCTGCTTCATCCAGCAACTGGTTCGCATCGCGCCCAGCTGGGTTATAGGCGCTGGTAGCAATTTCGCTTCCAACCTCAGCCAGTTTGCGCATGACAGCTCGCTCACGCACAATTTCAGCATAGCGTTGGATGTTAGCTGCGGACGGCACGTTTTGCGCTAAGGAACCTAAATAAGCCAATCCACCGGCTTTATCGAGTTCAGCATTGCTTTCCAACGATTCCGCCACGGTGATGACATCTACCGGTTTGGCATGCTCGGTCAATCGCGCGATATGCCGATAAATCAGGCGGTGCTCAAAGCGGTAAAAATCTTGTTCACTAATCAGGTCAGCAATTTTGTCCCACGCAGTGGAGTCCAAAAAGATGCCGCCTATTACCGATTGCTCAGCTTCCACCGAATGAGGTGGAAGTTTTAACGCCTCAAGCTGGGGATCTGGGGGAGGAATATAAGGGTTATGCATAGTGCCGAGTTATTGATCAAAAACTAGTGGAAGATAGCATTCTTGATAGGCTTATTTTTGAGATCATTTTTTCACTATTTATTGCATGAAATATAAAAATATAGAAATCAAACCGTTTGTTTTAGCTGCTACGTTAGCAATATTTTGCAAGGAACTTCATCTGTAACCAGCTATATAAGCTCTAATTAGCGTACAACATAAACTAGCTGTAACACTCTATCGCTGAGAAAATTGCTGCCTCCAAAAATAAAATAGAGCTGTCGCCAGCTCTATTTTATTTACAATAATGCGTAAAAAACTACAGCTTATGCTCGCCCAGCACTGAAACTATAATATTAGCAATAACATCAGTATGCAACGCGATATTGACTGGATAATCGCCAACTTGCTTTATATGTCCCGCCGACATGCGCACTTGAGTTTTTTCCACAGTAAAACCTTGCACTGCTAACGCCGCAACGATATCGGCATTGGTCACGGAACCGAACAACTTGCCGTCAACGCCGGCCTTTTGTACGATTTGCACAGTCAGCCCGCTGTACTTCTCAGCCCGTGCCTGGGCTTCTCCCACCTTGGCTTGCTCTGCAGCTTCTAGTTCAAGGCGACGAACTGCAAATTCCGCCTTATTACCCTCAGTCGCACGCTTGGCTTTACCTTGCGGAATCAGAAAATTACGTGCATAGCCATTTTTAACCCTAACAACATCACCCAATTGGCCCAGGTTTACCATCTTTTCCATAAGAATCACTTGCATGGTCTGCTCCTTAATGCAAATCTGTGTAAGGCAGCAACGCCAAGAATCTTGCCCGCTTGATTGCAATGCCCAATTGACGCTGGAAGCGCGATTTAGTACCAGTAATTCGTGCCGGAATAACCTTGCCGTTCTCGGCAATAAATTCTTTGAGAATATTCAAATCCTTATAATCCACTTCCGCAATCTTATCTGCAGTGAAGCGGCAAAATTTGCGGCGTTTAAACAATTGACGCGAAGAATTACTCTTCTTGTCATCTTTTTTCTTAAAAACACGAGCCATACTATGCTCCTTATTCTAATGTAATGTTATCAACGTGCAACACAAGTTGTGTGATGCGTAAACTGCGCTGAGCCAAAAATCCTTCTGCTTTTACCCGCTGTCCAAGTTGCAAATTATTAACCTGCTGGGCAGCTGCACCAAGTGCCAAAGCTGGAATATCGCACTGTATCTGACGCGCTATGCCGGCCTCTAGTTGCGTTGAAGTATGACGAATTTTTAATGCGATTCGCGCTACTCCTGCCGGGGTGTAACGCAAACTATCTAGTTCAACGAGTTCTCCGTCAACGGAGAGCCGGTTGCAAGCAACACTCAATCAGTAACCGCAGCAACTTCAGCTGGCACGACCAATTCAATCTGAGGAGCCTGTCCTAAGCCTGCCGCAGGGGCAGTCAACGAACGCGTTTTTTCCTCTCTCATCATCGCCGAAGGAATTGTTACCGCAGATTTGTTTTTGATAGTTAAGTGGCGTAGTACAGCATCGTTAAACTTGAATGCATGTTCCATCTCGTCCAAAACTTCCTGGTTGCATTCAATATTCATCAACACATAATGCGCTTTGTGGATTTTTTGGATCGGGTAAGCCAATTGACGGCGACCCCAGTCTTCCAAGCGATGGATCACACCATTCTTGGCCGTCACCAAAGCACGGTAGCGTTCAATCATAGCGGGCACCTGCTCGCTCTGGTCGGGATGCACGATAAAAATAATTTCGTAGTGTCGCATTAATTCTCCTTTTGGATATAAAGCCCTCCGTCATGCGTAACGGTAGAGCAAGGGTTTGAGGGAGCGTGATTATAGCGAAAAATTCAGTCAGGTCAAGGAAAAGCCTTGTTTACAATCTTGCGGTCTCTATCTCAAACTCTTTAAGGAGATACATAAATTTTCCAAATTTAAAATAACGGTATAGATCAGCGGAATGCAATGTAATTCGCTAAATCGAACAAATGTCCGAACAAGGTTGATGCATGACAATTACAGGATTTCAGCAATGATTACTACATCCGCGTAAAGAAACGATCACTCATTTCCTCCAACCCCAAAGCTTGCAGCACTTCCTTCAATCGCTCAGTCGGACGGTCGCGTGGCAAATTTTTGAAATTCGCGATGATAAGTTCATTTTTCATTGAATGCTCCCAACCCACTAACTCGGTCACTGTAACTTGGTAACCGTGAGCTTCCAATTGCAAACAGCGCAGCACATTGGTAATGTGACTACCAAATTCGCGGGTATGGATGGGATGACGCCATAGTTCAATCAGAACATTTTTCGCCAGATATTTGCCTTTATTTTTCTTCAATGCCGCCGCCACTTCGGCTTGGCAGCATGGCACCAATACAATAAATTGAGCATTTTTTTTCAACGCAAAGCGTATGGCATCGTCAGTAGCAGTATTGCACGCATGGAGTGCTGTAACCACATTCACCTTGGCGGGCAAAATCTCTGACTCAATAGACTGTTCCACCGATAGATTGAGAAATGACATACCTGGAAAATTTAGCCGTGACGCCAACTCCTGCGAGTGTTTAACCAAATCATCACGTGTTTCGATGCCGTAGATACGCGATGTATCGTTTAATGACTTAAAAAACAGGTCATAGAGGATGAAGCCAAGATAAGATTTGCCTGCTCCATGATCCACCAGTTGAATGCGGTGGTGACCTTGCTTAATTTCTTGCAGCAACGGCTCAATGAATTGATAGAGGTGATAGACCTGCTTAAGTTTGCGTCGGGAATCTTGATTCATCTTCCCATCTCGAGTAAGAATGTGCAGCTCTTTAAGTAGATCAATTGATTGACCAGATTTTATATCATGCATACCACTCCCAAATGCTCCCCCCAAAAATTAATTTCGTCCCCAATGATTGTCATAAAATATTTATATTAATAAATAAGTTAAAGCATCATGCTAAACTAAAACATAAATATTGCATGACGATGATCGTATTTCCTTGTTAGCGACGAAACTGATAAGAAAACTGAACCAAGCGAGCCGGACATACTGTAACGCGAGTATTGAAACCGTGCAACGCATTGCCTATACGATTGCATTCGTTAGACAATGCGGCCCGTGCAATGAGATATACTAAAAAAACGAAAGATTATTTAGAACCAAAGAATCGATGCCACATTCATCGTTGCCACTTTTGCCCCTGATAAATTGGATAAAAGTAGCGCAGATAGGGAAGTTGGACGAGATCGGCAAGACACCACTTACACCTTCACACCTTTACTTTATTTCGATACATATAACCATTGACCTTCCTCTTTATAACCAGACACCAGCAGACTGATAATTTTTTCCGGAGGCATCGGTTTGCTGAAGTAATAGCCTTGCATCTCGTCACACTCCTGATGTTTCAAAAAAGATAACTGCTCGACAGTTTCCACTCCCTCAGCGATCACTTTTAGCTTAAGGGTGCGAGCCATATTAATGATCGTGCTGACAATCACAGCATCGTCCGAATCAACCGTTATATCGCGCACGAATGATTGATCAATCTTGAGTTTATCGATAGGGAAACGCTTGAGATAACTTAAGCTGGAATAACCAGTGCCAAAATCGTCCACTGCGAGTTGCAGTCCCATTGCCTTTAGTTCCAATAACAGTGCAATCGACGTTTCGGCGTTGTGCATGACAGCGCCTTCGGTAATTTCCAGTTCAAGACCAGACGGATCGAGACCATGTTCACATAAAATCGCCTTGATCATTTCGCCCAAATTATTTTGGCGAAACTGCACAGCCGATAAGTTCACCGCCACGGTAATTTCCGGTAACCCCAGCATGCGCCATTCGTTGTTCTGCCGACAAGCCTCACGCAATACCCATTCGCCTATAGGAATAATCAAACCGGTCTCTTCTGCGATGGGAATGAAATGCCCTGGTGAAATCATTCCCATCTCTGGGTTATTCCAGCGCAGTAATGCTTCTACCCCAATGATGCGACCGCAACGAAGATCCACCTGAGGCTGATAATGTAAACAGAATTCCTTACGTTCTACAGCATGACGCAGTTTCTGTTCGATCGAAATACGCTCAAGCGCAAGCTGGTTCATTTCATCAGTAAAAAATTGGTAATTGTTGCGCCCATTTTTTTTTGCGTGGTACATCGCAGCATCAGCATACTTAATCAGGCGCCCCCCATCACATCCATCTTCGGGAAACATGCTGATGCCGATGCTAGTGGTTATTTCGATTTTATTGCCATCAATCATGCACAGGCCAGAGATGGCCTCTAACAGCTTGACCGCAATCACGGCGGCATCATCCACAGTTTCCAAATCCGGCAGCATGATGACGAACTCGTCCCCCCCCGTCTACTTACCGTATCGCTAGCGCGTCCCACACTAGTGATGCGTTTGGCAACCTCTTGCAATAGCTTGTCACCGACAAGGTGGCCCAGCAAGTCGTTAATGGCTTTGAAATGATCGAGATCAAGACACATGACTGCCACCTTGCGGTTTTCGCGGTCAGCAAGAGAAATAGCCTGAACCAATCTATCCTGTAATAGCAGGCCATTGGGCAGGTTGGTGAGGAAATCATGCAGCACAACGTAAGCCGCGCGTTCCTCTGCCGCCTTACGCTCGGTGATATCGGAGAAAACGCCGACATAGTAGCTGACCTCGCCACGATCGTTCTTCATGGTGCTGATACTCAAATGCTCGGCATAACTCTCGTCATTTTTTCGTCGGCCGATCATCTCGCCCTGCCAGCGTCCATTCTCGTCAACGCTACGCCATGTTTCATGGTAGAGCGCGTCGTCCATCAAGCCAGGGTGTAACAGGTGCAGACTCTTACCTATCAGATCGTTAGCGCTGTAACCGGTAATTGCGGAAAAAGCCGGATTAATAAACAACATAAATTTATCGGCATCCGTGACGATTATGCCTTCTTTTACCCTGTCAAATATATGAGCAAACAAACTGAGTTGCGTATCTTTCTTCTGACGTACAACATTATTTTCCCGTACCGAAACTGAGCAAATTTCTTCGCTATTCGCGACATCTGGATTAATTTGTTGGGCGAGGCTAGATAAGTCCTGCATTAATATCACTCATTATTTTTGTTAATAAGTCCGGCAACCTAATGTCTGGCAGAGAGAACTTCGAGATCGGCAATGCCAATTTGACGAACAAGTAATCATGTGCACTAAAACTATTAGTCCACATATCAATTCTGTCCCGAGTATTCAAAAACTACCGGTTCCAAAGGCTGACTCTCACATGCATCGCGCAATAAAGCCGCGGTTTCGCTCAAGGCAAGCTCCTTTAAACGACATCGCATTTTCCAGACCCCATCACCAGATTCGGAAACACCACAGGAATGATCGACCATATTGCACTCTGCATCTTGAGCTGCTGCGGGAGTCCCCACATAATTCAATGCCGCTACCGGAAGATTCGGAAATAGACGTCTCGCCTCTCGCACCCATTCCAACAAGCGCATTTGCTGAGAACAATCACAAACATTGCCATCTACCAAAACCATATCATATTGTTCCAAGTCTGGCTCAGGCATATCCTCCCACGCCTGCTGGACTAATTTATGTCTGGATTTTTCCAACATCTGATTCAGGATGCGACGGGTGCCTGATGCTTCTCCAAGCAATAGAATATTCATGCAGCTAACCTATGTGCGTGCTCGGGCAGGGTACCAAACAGGGCGAACTCTGTGATCGCATCGATTTCTAATGTACAGGCTACGGTTAGAACTCTACCTATTTTTATGGGAGCACCTAATCTGGTTACACTTACTCCAAGCTTGCGAAACATTCGTTCAACAGCCACGCTAGTAACTGAAACATAACGTTCTATTCCATTTTTTTGAGCAAACCTCACTGCTGCCTGGATCATCTGGATAGGAATATTGCTGAGCCCAAAACCACTGCTGTCCAATTTGTCACTTGAAATTGCAAATCGACTTAATTCCCACACGGCAGTTTGTTGAGGTGCCGGCTGCCCATGCAAGAGTTGAGGAAAGGTATCTCTTAACATATTCGGCCCTGTAGTAGGCAATAGTCGCCAGCAACCCTGAACTTCATTCTTGTCCCCTCTTGCCAGCACATAAACGGGATTAGCCTCATCAAACTCGTCGTACTCCATGCCGTTGTCACTATTAACATCCCATCCCAGGCGGTCATGAAAAACGTCGTGCCTAAGTCGGTACATTCCCAACACCGCTTGATGATCCAAAGATCCATCTCCATGTTGCGCAAGCATTATTTGTCTCATTTTTTTCCTCCTGTCGTTGGTTGATGACAGGAGTAATGAGACTACTTATCTCAACGGCTAGCTAGCTGTAAGTTCTGACAGGGTTAAATAACAATAATGGCTATAAACCATCGTTGCACAAGATTCTAGAGTGAAGCGGAGAGTATTGCTTTAAGATAAATAATGGAGAGAGTTCGCCATACACGGCATCTCGCAGGTCTGATAATCTGTTGCACACATAAATTGTGTAGATACTTTAGAACTCGAGTATAGCAACGACCAACCACCATACAGATCCGTCATACAAAGCTCAGGGAGCTATAAGGCCCATCGAAAGAGCACGGGCAATCGCATGTTGACGGTTAGATGCTCCCATTTTGTTACCTGCATTTTGGAGGTGGAAAGTTACGGTACGTTCCGTAATTTTAAGTATGTCAGCTATCTCACCTCCAGTTTTTCCTTCAGCCGCCCACAGAAGACACTCTTTTTCCCGAAGCGTAAGCTCCATTTTTGTCAACAGAAGCGGCCCCTTACTCAGCACAATTCGCTGAGTCGCCTCATGTAAATAACATGCCAGTAATTGAGACTTCCCTAGGACAGAAAGGATGTCCTGTTGAGCCCTATAGGAATCTTGGGAAGAAGCAAGACTCAACATCGCGGCTTCACCATGGCCACCGTGGACAGCAAAGCTTACGCCACACAGCAAACCAAACTCTCTTGACTCGTTTCTCAATTTAGCTTCTTTTTCACCCTTAAACACGCGACTGTCCCAAATAACAGGAGTAGTCTGCCTTTTAGTTATACAGTGGTAATACGTAGGGTCAATCTCTTGATAATTATGTTCAACGTAACGCGTGCGCCATTCCTTAGGATATCCATTTAGAATGAATTGATAAGGTCGAGTAAGAGAGGTGTTTACCTGTACCCCATAAATGAAATGGTCAAAGCCTAACTGACCAGCGATACTGGCAGTCGTAGCATGCAATGCTTCGACTGTGCCACAACTTAGCAATGGTTCAAACAAATCCAAATCAGACATGGTTTTTCTCCTCGCTCATATTTCGTGGGTACAGATTGTTTATTAATTTAATCCGCCGTTACAGCATACTATGCTTAAAAAAGTTATAATTCAGAGCCTTATACCCATTGCTCACTGTACTCTTTTACCTGAGAAAACGGCAATTAGGCAAACGGTAGCTCTGCGGTGCCTGAGCCTATAGTAGCGATTTCATGCACCGCCTTCACAAAACCTGCTTTCTCATGTAATTGTACCAACGTATCTGGATGGTTTCGGCCACGCATATGCGCCAGGCGCGCTTTACTAGTTGCTGGCATGTCCCACTTTAGCCCGGCTAGCAATTCATCTGCCAAGGATGGTTGATTACATACCAACACCATATCACAACCAGCCTGCAGCGCCGCTTCCGCACGTTGCAGGATACCACCCGCTACCGTGGCAGCTTCCATGCTAAGGTCATCACTAAAGATGCATCCATTAAAACCCAGCTCGCCACGCAGAATATCTTTCAACCATATTTTTGAAAAACCTGCTGGATATGTGTCCACCTTAGAGTAAATAACGTGTGCGGGCATAACCGCAGTCAGACCATAATTCACCATCTGACGAAATGGCATCAGGTCGCACAACTCAATGTCGGTATAGCTGCGCTCATCTATCGGAATTTCCAGGTGTGAATCGGCGTGTACGTAACCGTGCCCAGGAAAATGTTTGCCCACAGTAGCCATACCACCCTGCCTGAGTCCCAATAACAGGCTATGTGCCAGCTCGCCTATAGCCTGAGGCTCAGAATGAAAAGCACGGTCGCCAATCACTTTGCTGATGCCGAAATCTATATCTAGCACCGGAGTAAAGCTGAAATCTACGCCGCAAGCTCGCAATTCTGCAGCCAGCACGTAGCCTACCTGCTGCGCTAGATGCTTGGCGCGGCGCGGGTTTTCATCCCAAATATTGCCCAACTCACGCATCGCCGGGATGCGCGTGAAACCGTCGATAAAACGTTGTACTCGCCCACCCTCATGGTCCACAGCAATCAATAGCGCTGGAGAACGCAGGGCATGAATGCTGGTTGTCAGCTGTGCCAACTGTGGTGGAGATTCGTAATTACGCGCAAACAGAATCACACCACCCACCAGTCCATGACGTAAACGTGCTTCATCTTCCGCAGTAAGAGTAGATCCTGCTATATCTAGCATGCATGGGCCGATCCCCATTCAATTTCTCCTAATGATTTTTATGTGATTCATGACAGATGCCCTTACAGCATGAATTGTGAATGGCTGGACTTTTCCCTTGAAGGAAATTTTGAAGCGGCAAATTTCGTCCGTTACTGCGCGCGGTTCTCGGAGAATTTGTCTTCACAATTTAATTATTAATTATCTTTTTCCAAAATCACGAATGCCACGGCAACATCATGGTCATCACTGATACTTAGATGGTGGTGTGTCAACCCTAATTGCATTAGGTGCGCAGCCAATTCTGCATCAAATATAAATATGGGTTTGCCAAAAGCATCGTGTGACACGCTAATTTTCTGCAAGCTCACGGGATAACGCAGGCCGCTTCCTATCGCCTTTGCTAGTGCTTCCTTGGCGGCAAAGCGTTTCATTAGCAGGCGCACAGGGTAGGTATGAACACGATACTCCGTTAATTCCTGCTGGCTCAAAATACGCTGTGCGAAGCGCTCGCCGTAACTGGCATGCACTGCTTCAATGCGTGCATAAGCCACAATGTCAGTGCCGATACCAAAAATCACGGTGACGAAGCTTCCATGCTTTATGGATAAATGCCGCTTAGCAACGCTTTCATTTTTTTCACAGCTTGCTCAAGGCCAATGAAAAGCGCCTCAGCGATTATGGCATGACCGATGTTGAGTTCGCAGATATTAGGGATAGCGACGATAGGCTGTACGTTGTGATAGTTTAGGCCATGTCCGGCATTTACTTGCAAACCGAGTGTATGGGCATGCACCACTGTGCGTTGAATGCGCGCCAACTCCTGTGTCTGATGCGATACGCTGGCCGCATCAGCATATTTTCCCGTGTGTATTTCTAC